>DYRC01000249.1:4247-6188 GCA_020718925.1 Desulfonema limicola | reverse complement strand
TTTTCCCGCAGAGATTTTTTGAAAACCGCCGGAGCAGCCGGAGCTGCATCCATGCTCAATCCCTTTGGCTCTGTTGTGATGGCTGAAGACAAACCCGCTCAGAATGCGACTGTTCCAACCCGACCTTTCGGAAAAACAGGCGCAAATGTTTCTATTTTATCACTGGGCGGCATGTTTGACATTCCTTCCAATCAGCTTCTGTTGAAGCAGGCGATTCAATGGGGTGTTACTTACTGGGATACGGCAGACTGCTATGAAAACGGAAAGAGCGAAGAAGGCATCGGCAAATATTTTGCCAAGTATCCGGAAGATCGGAAAAAAATTTTTCTTGCCACCAAAAGCTGTGATTATACGCCTGACGGTATGACAAAAATGCTTCAGCGCTCTTTTGAGAGAATGAAAACCGATTATGTTGATCTGTATTTTCTTCACGGAATCAGCAGTATCAAAGACATTTATGACGGTACAAAAGAATGGGCGGAAAAAGCTAAAAAAGACAAAAAAATCCGTTTTTTCGGATTCACGACCCATAAAAACATGGAAGACTGCCTGCTCGGAGGTGCGAAACTGGACTGGATTGACGGAATTATGATGACCTATAATTACCGTGTCATGGACTCTGATAGAATGAAGCAGGCAGTTGAAGCGTGTCAGAAAGCAGGCATCGGACTGACAGCCATGAAAACACAGGGAAAATCTCCGGGGCTTGATCTCCTGAAATCTGATACAGATACCCAGAAACAACTCATGGAACGATTATTGAAAAAAGGTTTTACCGAACATCAGGCAAAACTCAAAGCGGTTTGGGAAAATCCCCAAATTTCCTGTATCTGTTCTCAGATGCCGAACATGACGATTCTGATGGCAAATACGGCTGCGGCGTTGGATAAAACCAAGCTGTCTTCGGCAGATATGAATCTGCTGAAGGCTTATGCCAAAGAAACATCTTCGGATTACTGCACGGGATGTTCTCATCTGTGCGAATCCGGGCTGGATTGTTCTGTGCCGGTGTCTGATGTGATGCGGTATCTGATGTATTCCCGCGCTTACGGAGATCATCGCTTGGCAGCCAATATGTTCAGAGAAATTCCGCCTGAAATTCGGGAACAGATGGCGTCTTTGGATTACTCTGCGATAGAACAGCGATGCCCCCGCAAAATGGCAATCGGGCAGTTGATGAAAGAGGCAGTGGTTGAGTTGGCGTAATATATCAAGAGATAGGGGGATTGTTTATTTTCCCCCTTTGTCTTGTAAGACTCCTTCAAATGAGGTTTTTATGAAATTTCCTTACGGCATCTGCGATTTTTACGAAATTATCACCGAAAATTATTTTTATGCTGATCGGACAGACCGGATTCCGATGATAGAAGAAGCGGGAAAACACCTGCTGTTTCTGCGTCCGCGGCGGTTTGGCAAAAGCCTGCTGCTTTCGATGCTTGAAAACTATTACGATATTGCCAAAGCAGATGAATTTGAGAGGTTGTTCGGTCATCTGGCTATCGGAAAAAATCCGACCCAGCGGCATAATCGCTATTTTGTGATGAAGTGGGATTTTTCCGCGGTTGACCCGCAGGGAGATAGCGGAGAGATAAGGCGGTCATTGCATAATCATATCAACGGCTGTATTGAGCAGTTTCTCGCCCGCTATGAAGATCGCCTGCCATCGGCTGTGAGCATTGACAATCAGGACTGTCTGCGTTCGTTCCAATCCGTACTGGCAGCCGTGAGTCGGACGCCTTACCGTCTGTATCTTCTGATTGACGAATACGACAATTTTGCCAACGAAGTGATGATGGGAAGTCATGCCCAAGATCAGAAACAGAAGTATCAAGACCTGTTATACGGTGAAGGATCGGTGAAGACCGTGTTCAAGGCGGTCAAATCCGCAAGCGCGGGGCGGGGGCTGGATCGGGTTTTCATCACCGGCGTTTCTCCGGTTGT
>DYRC01000249.1:0-4147 GCA_020718925.1 Desulfonema limicola | reverse complement strand
ATGCTGGACAACAATCTGGCGATGGATCGGGGCAAGATCACCTATATCTCACAGCTTCCCGAAGGCGGCAAGCTCATCATCAGTTCGCTCAATGATAAATCCGCTCCGACTGTCAGAAATCTTGCAGATCGGTTCGGCGTTGAAGATATGCTGACATCGCCGAAAGATAATACCTTCATGGCATCTCTGCTTTATTATTTCGGGGTGCTGACCTTCAGCGGCAGGAAAACGGATTTCGGAGATTCTGTGCTGAAAATTCCCAATCTGGTCATTCGTAAGCTTTATGCGGAGCGGATCCGGGAGATGTTTCTTCCCAATATTACCGGAGACGAAGTACGGCATACATCCGGAATTTTTTATAAAACCGGAGATATGCAGCCATTGTGCGATTTTATTGAGCAGAGATATTTCAGAGTATTTGACAACCGGGATTACCGATGGGCAAATGAATTGGTTGTCAAAACTGCTTTTCTGACGTTGCTGTTCGATGATAATTTTTATATCATGGATTCGGAAACCTCTCTGCAAAGAGGCTACGCTGATCTGACCATGATTATCCGCCCGGATATGCGGCAGTATCCGCTTTCGGATTTTCTGATGGAGTTCAAATATGTCAGCCTCAAAGACGCGGAATTGAGCGGCGAACAGGCAAAAGATAAGAACTATGATGAGTTGAAAGCATCTCCGCTGATTCGGCAAAAACTGGCTGAATCGGAAACAAAACTTGAAAGTTATCGTAAAACATTGCTGTCAGAATACGGCAGCCGCCTGCGTCTGCGAACTTACAGCGTTGTTTCGATAGGTTTTGAACGGTTGATATGGGAAGAAATCACAAAGGAGAATCTTTTAGGATGAATCGCAATTCCGGAATGCTTCAACTCCCTTGACAAATCCGAAATAACCACCATTATTTTATCAGAAAATCAATGACGACAAGGAGCATTTATGGAAAGCAAAATTGAAACCCATTCATTTAAAACCGAAGTGCAGCAACTGCTGCATCTGATCATCAATTCATTGTATTCCAACAAAGAAATTTTTCTAAGAGAGCTGATTTCAAATGCGTCTGACGCAATTGACAAGCTTCGTTTCAACGCTCAGACTCAAGCCGAAATTTTGGGCGCGGATACGAATTTTCAAATCAGAATTGCTGTTGACGAAAAGAACCGGACGCTTGAAATTTCCGATAACGGCATTGGCATGAGCTATCAGGAAGTGCTGGATAATATCGGCACCATTGCCAAAAGCGGCACTGCCGAGTTTATGAAGGCGCTGGAACAATCCAAAAAGCAGGACACATTGACGCCGGAGCTGATCGGTCAGTTCGGCGTGGGCTTTTACAGCGCGTTCATGGTCTCTGAAAAAATCACACTGATCAGCAAAGCCGCAGGAGAAGATACGGCGGTAAAATGGGAATCTTCCGGAGACGGCGAGTTCACCATTGCAGAAACCACAAAAGACTCGCGCGGAACCACCATTATTCTCAAACTCAAAGCACTTGAGGAAGGCGAAGAAGATTTTGCCAAAGAATGGGTTCTCCGAAATATCGTGAGCAAGCATTCGGATTTTGTGGCATATCCGATTGTCATGGAGATTGAAAAAGAAGGCAAAAAAGAAGATGAGACCTTGAACTCCATGAAAGCGATTTGGGCAAGAAGCAAAAATGAGGTGTCTGAAGACGAGTACAAGGAATTTTACAAGCATTTAAGCCATGATTGGAATGATCCGCTTACGCATCTGCATTTCAAGCTTGAAGGCGTTACCGAATATGACGCGCTACTTTACATTCCTTCCCGCGCACCGTTTGATATGTTCGGCGTGGAGCGCAAGCACGGCGTGAGGCTTTATTGCAAGCGCGTGTTTATCATGGACGACTGCAAAGAACTCATGCCGGACTATCTGCGCTTTGTCAAAGGCGTGGTGGACGCGCCGGACCTGAATCTGAATGTCAGCCGTGAAATTTTGCAGCAGGATCGGCTGGTGCAGAATATCCGCAAAAACCTTATCAAAAAAGTGCTGGATCTGCTTGCCAATATGGAAAAAGAGCAGTTTGAAACCTTTTACAAAGAATTTGGTCAGGTCTTGAAAGAGGGCGTTTATATTGATCGGGAAAACAAAGATAAAATTGCCGATCTGCTTAGGTATCAGACCAGCAAATCTGACGGCAAGCTGATTTCTCTCAAAGATTACATTGTCAACATGAAAGCCGAGCAGCAGGAAATCTATTATATTACCGGCGATAATATGACCATGCTGATCAACAGTCCGCACCTTGAAGCTTTGAAAGACAAGGATTATGAAGTGCTGCTGATGGTTGATCCGGTGGATGAGTGGGTGGTGCAGTCCTTAAACGAATATCAGGGCAAAAAAATCAGAAGTGCTGAAAAAGGCGACCTTGAATTGGATAAGGACAAAAAAGATGATAAAGAACTTGAGGCGTTTCGGGCATTGTTCGGATTTGTCAAATCCAAGCTGGATGATAAGGTGAAGGAAGTCAAAGCATCAACACACCTGAAAGATTCGGTCTGCTGTCTGTCCGGGGATGCGGATGACATGAGCGCGTATATGGAAAAGCTGTTCAAGGCTACGGGCGGAAAAGTTCCGGAAGTCAAGCGCATTCTGGAATTGAATACCAATCATCCGGTGATTAGCAAAATCAATCAGATGTTTGAAAGCGACCGGGATAATCCCAAGCTCAAAGATTACAGCGAACTGCTGTTGGATATTGCGATTATTTCTGAGGGCGGCAAGATCGGAAATCCGGCAAAATTCAATAAAACAGTGGCGGAACTGATGGCAGCGGCATTATAATCTGTTTTTTACCGAATGATTTTGTAGAACGGCGCGGTTCTGCCTGCGAATCAGGGCAAAAACAAATATGCGGGTTCTGGTAACGAATTGCGCCGCCTATCTGAGAACTGCTTTGATAAACAACAAGAGGGGCGATTGTTCGTTGTCTCGCACACGGGAATTGCCCCTCAACCGCACAGGAAAGGAAATGACATGAAAAACAAATCTGAAAATATTGACGATGATTTAGGTCCTGAATATGACCTTGAAGACAACATTATAATTTGTTGAGGCAATAACATGAAACCTGAAAAGTTGAAAAATCTCAAAGGCTTTTTATGCAGAAGCTTTGATAAACAGTATTTTTTTCGGACGTATGACAAGGACGGAAATTTCACTGACTACAATTTATGTCATTCGGACTTGGAAATAGAGATTTCGGATTCGGATGCTTATATTTACGAAAGAAATGGCGAACTCTGCATTGATCACAGTCCTCAGACATTGGGTATTGAAGAATAGGAGGATAAGCATAACTATGAGATTTACTGTTGACTACGAACTTCCTCAGAATGTTGCGGAAACATTGCGGCAGCATTGGCGTTACATTGCCAGGGTAAATCTGGAAGATATTGCTGCTATCGGCTATAAGACCGGCATTCTGACGAGCTATCAGATACAGATCATGCTCGATCACGATTCGCGTTGGGAAACCGAAGAATTTCTGAATAAGCACCGCTGCTATCTCAATTACGATGAGAAAGATTTCATCAGAGACGGAGAAGTGCTGAAAGAAATGTCCGGCAATAAGGTTCTGTAATGAAATTTGTCGTATCTGATGCAACACCGATAAGATATCTGACGGAGATCGGAGCAGTCCGACTTTTGCCGTACTTGTTTGAAAAAATAATCATACCGGATACGGTTAAATCGGAACTGACTCACAGGCACACTCCGAAAATCGTACATGATTTTGCAGAATCTTCTCCCGAATGGTTGGAAGTGCGGAGTGTTACGAGTTCGGATCATAGTTTGTCAGTACTTCATCCCGGAGAACGGGATGCAATTCTTTTAGCAGGGGAAATCCGGGCAAAAATTATTTTGTTAGATGAAAAAGCCGCTCGTTATGCAGCAGCGCAAAGAGGCTTTGGCTGTGTCGGTACACTGAGAATTCTGGCAGAAGGAGCAAAACATGGTCAGATTGACATACATGAGGCAATAAATCGTCTGAAGAAGACAACATTCAGAGCAAAACCTGACCTTTTTGACAGATTGATTAACGGTTCTCTCTGAAGAAAATCGGATAGATTACAGTTTGAAGCATAAACCGGCAAAGCGGTAAATGACCGATGGGCGG
>DYRC01000248.1:2980-6194 GCA_020718925.1 Desulfonema limicola | reverse complement strand
GTTTTTCCTAAATCTGCAACATATTTAAAACTTATAGCTATGTCATTTATTTTTGGGGTTTCACTATTTTTCAAATCGTCTGTGTTACCCAATTCAATACAACTGCCATTCAGATATAATTTATCTATAATTTCTTTCTTTTCAATAGATTGATAAAATAGTAAGATAGATTGCAATAAAGATGATTTTCCCCTGCCGTTAATTCCGGTAAGCAGGTTTAGTTTTGAAAGCGGAAAGTTTGTTCTATCTTTAAAACATTTAAAATTCTGCAAACTTATATGATGAATCATCTTGATTGTCTCCTACCTAATATTTTTGTTGCTAATTCAAATCTTTTTGATACACGATGCTTAGTTCCGGTTGAAAATCTCACAGCATCAATATACACAGGATTTTTTATTAAATTATCGAAATTAATTTCGATTGATGCTTGATTTCTTCTTATATAGTTATCATCAACATTTGAGAAGAATAAGGAAACCGATTCTAATATTGCAATATTAATCAGTCCTCTTGTTTTTTCAGAGGGTATTCGGAAATTATTTTTCCCAAAAATATTAAAAGTTGTTTGCATGACTCTTTTGAAATCAGCTTCCAAATTATCAATTTCTTTCTTATCCATCTTGTTTATCTGTGTCATCGCATCTTCAATAAATTCGCTCATATCGCCAGTATAAGTACGATAATCTTTTATCTTGAATGCTAAGTACCTTAATACTGCTTCTCTGGCTTTCATTCTTTTATCGGATATTCCGAAATCAATCGCTTTTTTAAATACCTCTTCTTCGGCTAATTTTTTCAATAAGCGGGTTGCCTGTCCTTTAAATATACAGTTTCTTACCTCTTGTCTGTTTAACTGCGTACCTCCGGTATTAATTCTATTAAACATGTCGTAAATTACAGCCGTCGGAGTTGTAGGTTTAAGAATGTATAAAAATATTTTTTTATCTTCAATTTTAGACTGTATTTCTGGTGGTAATTTTGAAAAAATTTTACCATTATAGTCAGGAAGAGCTTCTAATTCGGACAAGGCAAATTTATTCTCCAAAAATTCAATAAGAGTTGTCGTTCTTTGTAAACCGTCAATAATTATAAGGTTGCCCTCTTTATCCTGATTGAGATAAAATGGAGGCAAAGGGAAATTTAATATGATGGATTCAATAAACATACTTTGTTGTTTTGGCTTCCAAACAAAATTTCTTTGAAAATCGGGGTCTATGATTAGCTGATTCTGTTTGTATTTTCTGATATACTGAAAAACTGACATCGGATCTTCCTTTAAATCAATGTCGTTAAATGCCGGATTGTAAGGATATAGTCCTCGTTCTGTAACCTTATCTTGTTCGGAAGTATCTTCGTCCGTTACAATTACATTATCATTGCTCATTGCTACTCCATACTTTATCATTTTGCTCAATATTTCAGACTTTGTCGGTTACTCATTTATTATCACAGCAGCCCGAAACCCATCATTCTGATTTTTATATCGTATTTCCCGAATACAAGTCAACAACTGTTTTACAAACACTGCTCATATCGTGAACCCGTACTCCCTAAGCCTCCGCCACAGCGTTGTACGCGGAAGTCCGAGAATTTTCGCAGTCAGATTTTTGTTCTGATTCGTTCTTTCAAGCACAGTGGCAATATATCGCTTTTCCATTTCCTCAAGGGTTTCAAAATTATCTTTTTCAACAGTTTGAAATTCAAGCTTTCGGATGTCCGGCGGCAGGTCGGACACCTGAATCCGCTCATGGTCTGTGAGCGCTACTGCCCGCTCGATGATATTTTTCAATTCCCTGACATTGCCCGGAAAATCATAATTCAGAAGAATTTCCGATGCAGGCTGGGAAATTCCTTTTACTTTCTTTCCGAAAGATTTGGCATAATGTTCAATGAAATAAGAGATCAGAAGCAAAATATCATCCCGGCGTTCCGCAAGTGTCGGCACCTGAATCGTAACCACATTCAGGCGATAGAAAAGGTCTTCCCTGAAATTCCCGGCTTCTGCTTCTTTTTTCAACTCTCTGTTAGTAGCAGCAATGATTCGTATGTTCAAATCAATAGGTTTGATGCCTCCGACCCGGAAAATCCGTTTTTCCTGAATGACATGGAGCAGTTTGACCTGCATGGACGGCGGCATTTCACCGATTTCATCCAAAAAAACCGTGCATCCGGCACTGGATTCGATTAGTCCTATTTTGGTGGCTGTCGCGCCGGTGAACGCGCCTTTTTCATGCCCGAAAAGCTCACTGCTGATAAGCTCTTCTGTAAAACCGCCGCAGTTGAAGGATACAAACAAAGAATTTTTCCGATGGCTTAACGAATGCACCGCCCGTGCGACAAGCTCTTTGCCCGTACCGCTTTTCCCCTGAATCAGCAGATTGCAGTCCACATCCGCTACTTTCCGAATCATCGCAAATACGTCCTGCATGACCGGACTTGTGCCGATAATATTGGTCAGAGAATCTCTTTTGGCAATCGCATCCCGAAGGCATCTGTTTTCCAGACGCAGGCGGATTTTTTCAGCCGCATTTTTGGCAAGCATCCGGATTTCATCAAGTTTGAGCGGCTTGATGCTGTAATGATACGCGCCTTTTTTCATAGCTTCGATTGCCGAATCAATAGAACCGTACCCGGTAATCACAATGACTTCGGTATCTTCGCCGAATTTTCGGACATGCTCCAAAACCGCTATGCCGTCCGTATCCGGCATCCGAAGATCGGTAAAAACCAGATGGAATTTCTCTTCTGCCATTCTGTGAAAGAACGGCTCGGCAGAGGTAAACGCCTCAACATCATAGCCTTCTTTTTCAAGGGACTTCTTCAGGCGATTTCCGGCAATTTTTTCATCATCAATAACGGCAATCCGCAGTTTCATGAGCATTTTCACTTATGTCCGACCGGAAGATAAATCGAAAACGTTGTTCCCACATTCAGATCTCTTTGAACTTCGATATAGCCCCCGTGCTTTTTTATCAAAGAGTATGTTACCGCAAGCCCCAGCCCTGTGCCTCTTCCGAAGATTTTCCCTTTATGCGGATATTTTCCGCCTGATTTTCGCTGATAACACCTTCCTGTAGGGAAACATACGCCTCTGTCATATCTTTGTAAGTTTTTAAGTTCTGCTGAAACTGCCGATAAGATTGTTTCCCGACGACCCGTTCGATATCTTCGGTCAGCTTATCCGAAATATCAATAACTTTGCTGATATATA
>DYRC01000248.1:0-2880 GCA_020718925.1 Desulfonema limicola | reverse complement strand
TAATTCATCTAATCATAAGATGTCAATCAAATCGCCGTTACAATTTGCAACAACTCAAACTCTCCGGTGCAACAGCACACATCTATCTGAAAAAATAAATAAAGCTCTGATGTACGTTAATAAGCGTTACAAAATGCAACGGCTATTCAGAAGCCTTATTTTAAGTTTTATAAGTTAATCCGAAATCTTATCACCAAATCAGGCTTTCGGCACAGTTCTTGAATGATTAAGAAAGCAAGAAGGATACTTAAGCGGAGTGATGATATGCAGGAAGGTCGCAAAATTTTAGCTGTTGCCAAAAATGAAATGTTCAGTGAAGACATGATGAATTATTCGATTCATCTGGCAAAACGCCTCAGCTATGACCTGATTGCATTGAACGTAAAGGCGAATAATTATTCTCGCAAGACAGATCAGACCGGGGAAGTTTTCAAACGTTATGCTGCTGAAAACGGCGTTCAATGTGAATATGCAGTCAGAAGCGGAGATATAGCAGATGTGGTGGAAGATTTTCACCATGAAACCCGGCGAGTTGAATTTGTCATCACCGCACACAAAGAGGAAATGACCGGGATTGTAACCATTCCGGTGTTCAGTATTGTTTCAAACCATTTATCGGACGGGAGAAAAGTTATGGCAGAGGTACAGGACAGCAAAATGAAACTGGCAGGCAAGACTATTGCTTATGGTCTGCTGAGTGCGGCAATGTATGCGGCGGTTTTTATGAATGCGAAAACCGTCATGCAGTATTTCACGATGGGCGGTTGGTATGCCGCGATGCCGATTATAACGGTATTTGCGTTTTCTTTGGCTCACGGCGCATTTGCAAGCAATCTGTGGTCTCTTATGGGAATCAACGCGGTTAAAAAAGACGACGTTCATCAGACGGTTCAGACTACGGTGCGTCCGGCACAGCGTCCCCGCAAAAGACCGCGTGCTTATGCGTATATCAACCCGTTTCACAGAATTTAATTTACTGAAAGGAGAATCAGAATTATGCAGGATTTAGCGCAAAATGCAGTTCAGTTTATTGACCTTAATTGGATAAGCGTATCATTTTTGTTTATCATGGGATTTATCGGCGGGCTGGTCAGCGGATTTATCGGCTCCGGCGGGGCGTTTGTTCTCACACCGGGCATGATGAGTCTGGGCGTTCCGGGGACTGTTGCGGTCGCCAGCAATATGTGTCATAAATTCCCCAAAGCCATGATCGGGGCATTCAAACGCTTCAAATACGGTCAGGTGGACATCAAGCTGGGATTGGTCATGGCAGCGTCTGCGGGTGTCGGCGTACAGGCAGGAATCAAACTTCAGAACATGATTCTGAATCGCTGGGGACAGGTCGGATCGGATTTGTATGTCAGCGTCTCATTTGTGGTGATTCTGGTGATTGTCGGCGGGTATGTGTTTTATGACGCTTTGAAAACATCCGATAGCAGCGGCGCGGAAAAGGTATCGCTGATTGCCAAAAAACTTCAGTCGATCAACCTGCCGCCGATGATTCATTTCAAACAGGCAAATGTCAGAATATCGCTGTGGTTCACCCTGCCGGTCGGTTTTGCAACCGGAATGCTGGCGGCAACCATTGCAGTCGGCGGATTTATCGGTGTGCCGGGTATGATTTACATTATGGGCGTTTCAAGCCTGATTGCTTCGGCTACGGAACTGGTGATTGCATTTGTCATGGGCTTAGGCGGCTCGATCAACTGGGCAATGCACGGCATGGTTGACATCCGGCTTACGCTGATTATTCTTGCAGGATCGCTGCTGGGCGTTCAGCTCGGCGCTATCGGAACAACCTATGTCCGCGAACATGTGATTAAAATTGTTATGGGAACGATTATGCTGATTGTGGCGGTCAGCCGGGGATTGGCAATTCCCAAGTATCTGAATCAACTGCACCTGATTTCTCTCAGCGAATCTTCGTTAAAACTGATGGGGCAGATCAGCTTTATCACCATGTGCATCGCCCTTGCGGTCGGAGCGTTTATCATCCTGGGAAGCATGTGGAAAGCCAGAAGACCGGCAGAAACGACTTATGCGTTGGAAGAAAGCTACGAAGAGGTTTGATATGGCTATTATTACGATCTCAAGAGGATCATTCAGCAGAGGCAAAGAAGTTGCTGAAAAAGTTGCTAAAAAGCTCGGTTATGACTGTATTTCACGCGATATTCTTCTGGATGCGTCAGGACATTTCAATACGTCTGAGATAAAGCTGGTCAGAGCCATTCACGACGCGCCTTCGATTTTAGACAGATTTGTTCAGGGAAAAGAAAAGTACATCACCTTTTTTCAGGCGTCTCTTTTGAAATATCTGCGTGAAGATAACGTTGTCTATCATGGGCTGGCAGGGCAGTTCTTTGTCAAAGGCGTGGCTCATGTTCTCAAAGTTCGGATCATTTCCGATATTGAAGACCGGGTTCGCTGCGAGATGGAGCGGGAAAAAATATCTGCTGAAGAAGCCATGCGGCTCATTAAAAAAGACGATGAGCAGAGACGCAAGTGGAGTCATAATCTGTACGGCATTGATACCGCTGATTCATCGTTGTATGATCTGGTAATTCATATCAGAAAAATCAGCGTAGATGCTGCTGCCGATATTATCTGTCATGCGGTGGCGTCGGACGACTTCAAAACAACGCCCCAATCTCAGAAAACCATCAATAATCTTGCGATGGCTGCTGAAGTCAAGGCGGCAGTGTTTGAACTGAACCCGAATATCGAAGTATCGGCAGATGACGGCATTATCCGTATCAGAGCCAAAGTCCATGAGGCGCACCGCATGACGCTTGAGAATGAACTGAAAGAAGCTGCGAAAACGGTTCGGGGCGTAAAGAAAACAGAGGTGGAAATGCTGCCGATTACGTTATACACGGATTA
>DYRC01000247.1 GCA_020718925.1 Desulfonema limicola | reverse complement strand
GAATTGAGAGTTACTGCCAAAACGACCTAATGCACCCCTCCCCCGACCCCTCCCCGGAACGGAGAGGGGGGAGCATTATGATGTCTCCCCCTTCCCTCTCAGGGAAGGGGGCCGGGGGGTTAGGTGAGTTTGATTACGCCAAAAACAACGGATCAACGTCTGCGGTCAGAAGAATCTGCCGATGATGAGGCAACGCGCTTTTCTGAGCAAGCAACTGCCGGGTAAATTCATGGAGCAGTCTGCTGCTGGTGCTTTTCAGAAGAATCTGCCAGCGATAATGACCGGCAATTCTCGAAATCGGCGATTCCGCAGGTCCCAGAATGGTGATGGCATGAAAAAATGAGGCGTTCTTTTTCAATTCTCTGCAAATTCCGCCCAGCGCATCCGCAAACTCCCGAACTTGTTCTGCATCCTGACCGGAAATTCTCAACTGAATCAGCCGCGAAAACGGCGGATAGCTCAAGGCTTGGCGCGACTGTATTTCTCTTTGACAAAACGCTTTGAAATCCTGCGCCTGAGCCGAAACAATGCTGAAATGATTCGGCGCGTAAGTCTGCAAAATCACCCGCCCCGGCGCGTCTCCGCGTCCTGCTCGCCCCGATACCTGAGCAAGTAATTGAAATGTCTGCTCTCCTGCCCGAAAATCAGGAAGATTGAGCGTCAAATCAGCACAGATAATCCCCACCAGCGTGATATTCGGAAAATCATGCCCTTTAGCCACCATCTGCGTTCCCACCAGAATATCAATTTTATTGAGCCTTAAATCCTTTAAAATATTCAATAACGCGCCTTTTTTGGATGTGGTGTCTCTGTCCATGCGGGCGACTCTTGCCTGCGGAAATAAGGCTTTGACCGCTTCTTCCACGCGCTCTGTGCCTAATCCCAGAAATTTGATATTGTAAGAGCCGCAGGTCGGGCAGTTTGCGCCGGAAGACCGGGTAAAGCCGCAGAAATGGCATTTATACGCATTGTCTCCTTTGTGAAGCGTCATGGAAATATCGCAATGCTCACAGCGCAAAGACGCGCCGCATTCCGCGCATACCGGAAACGCAGCAAAGCCCCGGCGGTTAAGAAATAACAAGACCTGTTCGCCTTTTGATAAGGTCTGGCTCATTGCCTGATGCAGTTCAGGGCTGATAAACCGCCGAATCCCCCGAAAATCGCGGATTTTCCGCAAATCCACCACGCTGATCTGCGGCATGGGACGCTCCTGAACCCGGCAGTTGAGATTGATTTCGGTCAGTTTTTCAATTCCGGTATTGTAATAGGTCTGAATCGAAGGCGTGGCAGAACCTAAGATTGCCGGGCAGTCTGAAAGCTTTGCCCGCACCAGCGCAAGGTCTCTGGCATTGTAAAGCAGGTCATTGTCCTGTTTGTAAGAACTGTCATGCTCTTCATCAACAATTATCAAGCCGATTTTATCAAACGGCGCGAAAACAGCCGACCGTGCGCCGATAGCAATCTTTGCCTGCCCTTGTGCAATGCGGCGCCATTGAGAATATCGTTCTCCGCCGGATAAGCTGCTGTGAAGCACGGCTACGCATTCGCCGAATCGTGCGCGGAATCTGCGCTCAGTTTGAGAAATCAGCGCGATTTCAGGCACTAATACGATAACGCCTAAGCCTTGCCGGATAACTGCATCTGCAAGCCGCATATAAACTTCGGTTTTGCCGGAGCCGGTTACGCCCGCAAGCAGCCATCCTGAAAAGCCCTTGAGCGAGTTCATAATGCGGGAAACTGCTTCATGCTGTTCTGTGGTGAGAATCGGCGCGGTATCCGGCTCAATCGGCTCTCCGAAAGGGTCTTTGAATGTTTTGCGCTTTCTTTTCGCGCCTTTGAGTTTTTGCTGCCTGACAATCCAGCCCCTGCGCTGCATCAGTTGAATCAGAGATGTGGTCATATTGCATTTTTTTATCAGGGTTTTCAAAGAAACTCCGCCGGTTTCAAGCTGCTTCAGAACCTTCTGTTCCAAAGGATTCAGAGAATCGGATAACGCGGTTTTTCCCTGATCTGTGAGTACGATTTCAGCAGCATCGCAAAGCGTCAAGCCCTTTGGCAGAGCGCATTGAATCACCTGACCGATAGGATGAAGATAATATTCGCTAATCCATTTGAAAAATGCGATCAGCGATTCAGGAAACAGAGGCGCATCATCCAGAATATCCAAAATCAGCTTTATTTCATAATGATCTGAAGGGATTGCATTTCCTAAAATATAGCCGGTTATTTTACGCGATCCGAATGGCACAAGAACCCGTTTTCCCGGCTCTGCCAGAGGCAACAGCGCGTCCGGTACGCGGTATGTGAATGTTTCCTCAATCGGCAGCGCCACAGCAACTTCGATATATTCGCTCATAATTCAACTTATAGACCAATTTCAGAAAAAGAACAATTCGATACCGTTATTCTCTTTTTGAAAAATCCCGACCGGGTTGAAAATCTGAAAGAAACAAGATCAGCGCGTTCATTCCGCTAATTATGCTTGCAATTCATAGGGAATATGCGATACATATCAGAATATGACAAACAGACATTTTCAAAAACAGCTTGCTGAACGATTCGGCGCAACTGTCCGATGTGATGAGCCGATGTCCCGTCATACTTCGCTCAAAGTCGGCGGCACGGCAGACCTTTATGCGATTCCGAAGAGCCTTGACGAGTTGGAAACGCTGATTGGCTATTGCCGTGAGCATGGGATTGAGTATATGATTGTCGGCGGCGGCACGAATCTTTTGGTGAAAGACTCCGGCATTCGTGGTATGATTATTGTGCTGACCCATTGTCTGAATAAGATTGTTCAGGACCAAAGCCGCATTCGGGCTATGGCAGGCGTGAAAACTGCGGCATTGTGCCGTTTTGCCATAAAAAACAGCCTGAACGGAATGAATTTTGCGCTGGGAATTCCCGGCACCGTAGGCGGCGCAATCTGCATGAATGCGGGAACAGCCTCCGGAGCAATGGGAGACAGACTTGAATCGCTTACGGTCTTGCTGTCATCCGGGGAGCGGCAGCTTCTGAAACGTCAGGATTTGGATATATCGTATCGGAAACTCTCATGGCAGAACAAACTTTTCGGCAAAGACGTTCTGATTCTGGAAGGCAGCTTTATGCTTGAACCTGCTGATGCAAAAATGCTTGAACAACAAGCCCATGAAATTCTCAACCGCCGTCATCAGAGCCAGCCGACCCGATTTCCGAGCGCGGGGTGTTTTTTTAAAAATCCGGACGGGGCATCCGCAGGGCAGTTGATTGATTTGGCAGGATTTAAGGGCAAATGTCTGGGCGGGGCGCAGGTATCTGAAAAACATGCCAATTTTATTATCAATCGCGGCAGTGCCTGTGCTGATGATATTCTTGCATTGGCAAAAATGATTCAGGAAAAAGTTCACAACACCTTTGATATTCTGCTGGAGCCGGAGGTGAAAATTGTCGGATAACAGACGCATCAGAAAAAAATACGCACATAAAGAATTATCTGAAAATTTATCGTTAATTCAAGAGATTGTCGCTGTTATTTTTAAAAAAGTTCCGGATATGCTGATGCTCGGAGTTCTGACTTTTTTTCTGCTCTGGGGCTATGATTATTTCATACGGATGGAATATTTTCACGCAGAAGACATAGAGATTATCGGGATACGAAAACTTTCGCCCAAAGACCTGCTCAAAGATGCGGGAATTGAGCGGGGCATGAATGTGTTATCGGTGAATTTATCGCTTGTCCGAAATAAATTATTGGATAATCCGTGGATAGCCGAGGCAGAGGTGGAAAGAGAGCTTCCATCTGCCATCCGTATTTCTGTAAAAGAATATGATCCGCTTGCGGTGTTAGATTTGGGAAAAAAATTCATATTAAATACTGAGGGGAAAATATTCAAGGAATGGACGCCCTCTGATCCGCAATGGCTGCCGGTGGTTACCGGTCTTGAATATTCAGACATCAGGATTTCAGAAGAGACTGTCAGCAGACATTTTGCAGCGGTAACCGACATTCTGAATCTCGGCAATATGCCGAAAAGTCTGATGCCGAATCATTCGATTAAAAAAATTCATATTGATCAGGAAATCGGAATCAGCATCTATCCGACAGAGCGGATAAGAGAAATAAAGCTGGGATTCGGGGATTATGCGGCTAAATATGAAAAGCTTAAAAACATCTTGAAATATTTTGAAGAAAAACAGAATATGCAGACGATTGATTCAATAGACTTACATGATGCGAATCGCATTGTGGTCAATCCCATCAGAGCCGAATCGCTTGCCGGGGATGATAAGGAGGTTTGAGGTGCAGGGACAGGATGATATTGTGGTCGGGCTGGACATCGGTACAACGAAAATTTGCGCGGTGGTGGGAGAGATTGCCGGAAATGAAATCAATATTATCGGCATCGGGAGTCATCCTTCTATCGGGCTGAGAAAAGGGGTTGTGGTTAATATTGAGTCAACCGTGAACTCTATCAAAAAAGCGGTGGAAGATGCGGAACTGATGGCTGGCGTTGAGATCACATCGGTGTATGCGGGAATTGCCGGGGGGCATATTACCGGATTCAACAGCCGGGGAATTATCGCCATCAAGGGAAAAGAAATTACCCAAAATGATGTGGATCGCGTGATTGACGCGGCGCGGGCTGTGGCAATTCCGATGGATCGGGAAGTCATTCATGTTCTGCCGCAGGAATTTATCGTTGACGATCAGGCAGGAATCATCAACCCCGTAGGCATGGCAGGTGTGCGCTTAGAAGCTAAAATTCATATCGTAACCGGCGCGGTTACCTCTGCCCATAATATCGTCAGATGCGCCAACCGGGCGGGCTTGGATGTCGGGGATATTGTGCTGGAATCGCTGGCTTCGGGCGAAGCGGTATTAGCCGAAGATGAAAAAGAATTGGGAACAGCCCTGATAGATTTGGGCGGCGGCACCAGTGATCTGGCGGTGTTTTCTGCCAAAAATATCCGGCATACCTTTGTTCTTGCGCTGGGCGGAAATAATTTCACCAATGATATTGCCATCGGGCTGCGTGCGCCGCTGGCGGATGCGGAAATGATCAAGAAAAAATACGGCACCTGTGTTTCGCGGAATATCCGTCCTGAAGAGATGATTGAAGTTCCGGGCATGGGCGGCAGAAAACCCAGAAAACTTCCCCGTCAGATTCTCGGAGAAATCTTAGAGCCGCGTATGGAAGAAATCTTTACGCTGATCAAGCGGGAAATACACCGTGCGGGCATGGATAATGCGATTGCTTCCGGAGTCGTGCTGACCGGCGGCTCTGCGCTGCTGGATGGCGTCAGCGAAATAGCCGAATCCATCTTCAATCTGCCGACCCGCTTAGGCAAGCCCAGAGGCATCGGCGGACTGGTGGACGTGGTCAATAACCCGATGTATGCCACCGGCGTGGGGCTGGTGTTGTTCGGGGCAAAACATCATAATGAAAAGAAATTCAGAATCCGGGACGGCAATATATTCAACCGGGTCATGAACCGGATGAAAAAATGGTTCAAAGAAGTGATATAGGAGGCGAGACGATGTTCAGTTATGTTGACAGTAATAATGAAAAAACCGCCCGGATAAAAGTCATCGGGATCGGCGGCGCGGGCGGCAATGCCATCAACAATATGATTTTGTCCAATCTGAGGGGCGTCAATTTTATCGTTGCCAATACCGATATGCAGGCGTTAGCGATTTCCAAAGCGCCGCTCAAAATTCAACTCGGCGATAAACTGACCGAGGGGCTGGGCGCGGGCGCAAATCCTGACATCGGACGCGATGCGGCAATGGAAAGTTCCGAAGCCATTCGCAATGCGCTCAAAGACAGCCACATGGTGTTTATCACCGCAGGCTTCGGCGGCGGAACCGGAACCGGCGCAGCGCCCGTGATTGCGGAAATTTGCAGAGAATTGGGCGCTTTGACCGTAGGCGTGGTAACAAAACCCTTTTCATTTGAAGGCAAAAAACGGGCAAGACAGGCGGAAGAAGGGATTGACGCGCTCAGAGACATCGCCGATACCGTGATTACCATTCCCAACGACCGGCTTCGCGGATTGGCATCAAAAAATGCCACCTTGCTTGAAATGTTCAAAAAAGCCGATGAAATATTGCTGCATTCGGTCAAAGGCATTACAGACCTGATTATGATGCCGGGGCTGGTCAATCTGGATTTTGCAGACGTGAAAACCACCATGTCCAAGTCCGGTCTTGCCATTATGGGCAT
>DYRC01000246.1:4675-6238 GCA_020718925.1 Desulfonema limicola | reverse complement strand
TAAATCACAATGCAGAAAATATAAATCTCCATAAATGTTTCAATTTTACAATGAAAGGATTTTGGAATGGGAATTGTTGCAGATAAAATCAAAGCCTTGAAAGAACGAGAGGCAAAAATCCTGCAAATGGGCGGCGAAAAAGCCGTTGCAAAGCAGAAAGAAGAAGGCAAACTCACCGCGCGTGAACGTCTTGACCTTCTGTTCGATCCCGGCACATTTCGGGAAATTGACATGTTTGTTACACATCGCTGCACGAATTTCGGCATGGAAAAAGTCGAAGTTCCCTCAGACGGCGTTGTTACCGGTCACGGAATGGTGGACGGCAGACCGGTGTTTGCATTTTCTCAGGATTTCACCTCAAGAGCCGGAAGTCTGGGCGAAATGCACGCAAAAAAGATTTGCAAAGTCATGGACTTGGCATTGAAAGCCGGCGTTCCGTTTATCGGCATGAATGATTCCGGCGGCGCACGCATTCAGGAAGGCGTTGACGCGCTTTCCGGTTTCGGACAGATTTTCTATCGGAATGCGCTGGCATCCGGCGTTATCCCGCAGATCTCTGCCATATTGGGAACTACCGCAGGCGGAGCCGTGTATTCTCCGGCAATGACCGATTATATTTTCATGGTCAAAAATACCAGCTTCATGTTTATCACAGGTCCGCAGGTCATCAAAGCGGTTACGGGCGAAGAAATCAGCTTTGAGGATTTGGGCGGCGCTATGGCTCATGCGGAAAAAAGCGGCGTGGCGCATTTTGCCTGCGAATCCGAACAAGATGCGATTGACCGAATCAAGAAATTGTTGTCGTATCTGCCTGCAAACAACATGGAAGACCCGCCGATAGTCAATACCGGCGACGATCCCAAACGCACTGACCCGGCTTTGGATACCATGATGCCGGACAGCCCGAACCAGTCTTATGACATGAAAGACGTTATCCGCTCGCTGGTGGATAATGGCGAATTTTTTGAACCGCATGAATATTTTGCAAAAAACATCGTAATCTGTTTTGCAAGACTCAATGGCAGAAGCGTTGGCATTATTGCGAATCAGCCCAATTTCATGGGCGGCGCATTGGACATCAACGCATCTGATAAGGCGTCCCGGTTTATCAGATTTTGCGATGCGTTCAATGTTCCCATGCTGACAATTGCCGATGTTCCCGGTTATCTGCCCGGCTCGGATCAGGAATGGGCAGGCATTATCCGACATGGCGCAAAACTGCTGTGGACATATTCCGAAGCCACAGTGCCGAAAATGCTCTTAGTGGTTCGCAAAGATTACGGCGGCTCTTATCTGGCAATGTGTTCCAAAGATTTGGGCGCGGATATGGTATTTGCGTGGCCCACCGCAGAAATCGCGGTCATGGGCGCGGCAGGTGCGGCAAATGTTATTCATGCCAGAGAAATCAAGGCTGCTGAAGACCCGTCTGCAAAGCGTAAGGAAAAAATCAAGGAATACGAGGACTTGTTTTCTAATCCCTATTGCGCTGCCAACAGAGGCTTTGTTGACGCAATTATTGTGCCGAGCGAAACCCGCCCGCGCCTGATTGAAACCCTTGAAATT
>DYRC01000246.1:0-4575 GCA_020718925.1 Desulfonema limicola | reverse complement strand
AAGAAAAAAGCTGCCGCGATTGCTGCGGTAATGAGCTATATCAACACCGAAGAAGAGGCAGCAGTGTATGCGCGGGCTGCAATGGCTGCGGCTCCGGCACTTGCTGCAATTGCGCCCTCTGCGCCGCAGGCTCCGGTAAAACTTTGGGGAATCAGCAGCCGTCAGGACATCATGCAGATGCGAAACCTGATGCAGATGAAGTCGTTTCACGGACCCCAATTTAGACGCTAAACAGAAATTAAATGAGAAATCAGGAAGTGAGAAATGAGAAATACTTCTCACTCTTCACTTCTCACTTCTCACTTCAAAAGGAGATTGTATAAAATGACCGATTTGAATTTCAATGCTGTAACATCAACGGAAATGAATTACGGCAAAGACAGACCCAAAGCCGCAAACCCGATTAAAATTCAGGATTTAAGCCTTCGTGATGGGCATCAATCCTTGTTTGCCACACGCGGACGCACTGAAGACATGATTCCCGTAGCGGAAATGATGGATGAAGTCGGCTTCTGGGCAGTGGAAACTTGGGGCGGAGCAACTTTTGACACCATGCACCGCTTTCTGAATGAAGACCCGTGGGAAAGACTTCGCACACTCAAACGTTACATGAAGAAAACGCCGTTTTCCATGCTGCTTCGCGCACAGAACCTTGTCGGATACCGTAACTATGCGGATGATTTGGCAAAAGTTTTTGTAGAACGCACAGCGGCAAACGGATTGGATGTTTTCAGAACATTTGACGCATTGAACGATTATCGCAATTTTGAAACCGTTGTCAAAGCCATCAAAGAGTGCGGCAAGCATTTTCAGGGCTGTATCTGCTACACCATGACCGAACCCCGTTTGGGCGGCGAGGTGTATAATCTTGAGTACTATGTCAAGAAAGCCAAAGACCTTGAGTCAATGGGTGCGGATAGTATCTGTATCAAAGATATGGCTGGTCTGATTGCGCCTTATGACGCATACCAGTTGGTTAAGGCATTGAAAGCTGCTGTAAAACCGCCAATTCATCTGCATACTCATTTTACTTCCGGTATGGCGCCTATGAGTATTCTCAAAGCAATCGAAGCAGGCATTGACATTGTTGATACCTGTATGTCGCCGTATGCTTATCGTACATCTCATGCAGCTATTGAGCCTTTGGTTATGTCTTTGATCGGCACAAACCGCGATACGGGCTTTGATATTGCTTTTCTTGCAAAAATTAATGAAATTTTTGAAAAAGAAGTCATGCCCAAATATCGCCATCTGTTGGATGACAGCAAGATGTCTATCATTGACATTAACGTATTGCTGCATCAGACTCCGGGCGGAATGCTTTCTAACCTTGTCAATCAGTTGCGTGAAATGGATGCACTGGATAAAATTGATCTGGTTTATAAAGAATTGCCGAGAGTCAGAAAAGATTTGGGTCAGATTCCGCTTGTTACACCGACCAGCCAGATTGTCGGAATTCAGACGGTCAACAATGTTTTGTTTGATACGCCTGAAGAACGTTACAAGATGATTACAGGTCAGGTCAAAGATTTGTGCTACGGCTTGTATGGCAAAACTGCTGTTCCGATCAACCCGGAAGTTCAGAAAAAAGCACTCAAAGGTTATGCAAGAGGCGAAGAGCCGATTACCTGTCGTCCGGCTCAGGTTTTAGAGCCTGAATTGGAAAAAGCCAAGAAAGAAATCGGCGATTTGGCAAAAGACATTGACGATCAGGTTTTGTATGCCATTTATCCGGTAACGGGCAAGAAATTCCTGTCATGGAAATACGGCAAAGAAGCTCCTCCCAAAGAAGTGCTGCCCAAAACTTTGGAAGATGTCAAAGCAGAACAGGAACTTATCAAAAAGTTAAAAGCCGGCAAGTTGGTTGAGAAAGTCGAAAAAGAACTGCCGCCCAAAAGCGATAAGCTGCGGACTTTCAACGTATTTGTTGAAGGCGATTATTTTGAAGTCGGCGTTGATGAAGTGGGCGAATCTCCGGTATTGAAATATATTCAGCAGATTCCTGTTGCCGCCGCTCCTGCTGCTGCCGGACCTGCTGGCGCACCGGGCTTGAGACCTTCTGCTCCGGCAAGACCTGCCGCTCCTGCTCCGAAAGCTGCTTCTCCTGCGCCTAAACCGGCAGCCGCTCCTGCTGCTGCACCGAAAGCTGCTCCGGCTGATGTTGCGGGAACGCCGATTAAAGCACCTATGCCCGGCATGATTGTCCGCTATGCCAAGAATGTCGGCGATGCGGTGAATCAGGGAGATACCGTAGTGATTCTGGAAGCCATGAAAATGGAAAATGCGTTGAATGCGCTCGCAAGCGGTACAATCAAAGCAATCAATTTCAAGAGCGGTGATTCTGTTGCGAAAAACGATGTGCTGTGCGTCATCGGATAAACCTAACCCCCCGGCCCCCTTCCCTGAAAGGGAAGGGGGAGTTAGCCCTCTCCGTTTTAGGAGATAACTGATCTTCCTACTCCCCTCTCCGTTTCGGGGAGGGGCAGGGGGAGGGGTAAAAAATATAAGGAGATTTCAATGAAAATACATGAGTATCAGGCAAAAGAGTTGTTCAGAAAATTCAACGTGCCGGTTCCTCAGGGCGAAGTTGCCTTTACGCCGGATAAAGCCAAAGAGGTTGCCTCGAAATTGGGCGGCTTTCCGGTAGTTGTCAAGGCACAGATTCATGCCGGAGGTCGCGGCAAAGGCGGCGGCGTCAAGCTTGCAAAATCTTTGGATGAAGTAAAAACGCTTGCAAGTCAGATTATCGGCATGACGCTGGTAACGCATCAGACCGGACCTCAGGGCAGATTAGTCAAAAAAGTTCTGGTCGAGCAGGGCTTGAATATTGTTAAAGAATTGTATCTGAGCATTTTGCCGGATCGTGCCACAGCCACAAACGTCATTATGGCAAGTGAAGCAGGCGGCATGGATATTGAAGCTGTTGCTGAGAAAACGCCTGAAAAGATTATCAAAGTTGCAATCAACCCGCTGATGGGCATTCAGGGTTATCATGTCCGTGAAGTGGCATTCGGATTGAATATTCCGGCTGCGGCTATGAAGGAATTCAGCAGCCTTCTGACCAATCTTTACAAAGTATTTGCAGCTTATGATTGCTCTCTGGTGGAAATCAATCCGCTGGTTCTGACGGCTGATGATAAAGTGATTGCGCTTGACGGCAAGATGGATTTGGACAGCAATGCCATGTATCGCCACAAAGATGCGATGGAATATCGTGATCTTGACGAAGAAGACCCGCTCGAAGTCGAAGCATCCAAATACAATCTCAATTACATCAAGCTTGAAGGCGGCAATGTCGGCAATATGGTCAACGGCGCAGGCTTGGCAATGGCTACGATGGACATCATTCAGCAAGCCGGCGCAAGACCCGCAAACTTTTTGGATGTCGGGGGCGGTGCAAGTGCTGAGATGGTTGAAAACGGCTTCAAAATCATCTTGGGCGACCCGAATGTCAAGGGCATTCTGATTAACATTTTCGGCGGAATTCTGCGCTGCGATGTGCTTGCTACCGGCGTTGTCGAAGCTGCCAAAAAAGTCGGCATCAAAGTGCCTGTCGTGATTCGCATGGAAGGCACGAATGTCGAGCAGGGCAGAAAGATTTTGGCAGAGTCCGGTCTGAAATTAGTTTCAGCCGTTGATCTGAAAGACGCTGCCAAAAAAGTTGCCGAAATTGTGAAATAATCTTTGAAAAAGCGAGGATAAAGACGTGAGTATATTTGTCAATAAAAATACGAAGGTTGTGGTTCAGGGAATCACGGGAAAAGAAGGTCAGTTCCATGCCCGCCAGTGCATTCTTTACGGAACCAATGTTGTTGCGGGTGTAACGCCGGGCAAGGGCGGACAGAAAATGGACGATGTGCCGGTGTTCAATACGGTCAAAGAAGCGGTCAGAATTGCCGGAGCCAATTGCAGTCTGATTTTTGTTCCGCCTCCCTTTGCGGCAGATGCGATTATGGAATCCGCAGACTCCGGCGTTGATCTGATTGTTGCCATTACCGAAGGAATTCCGGTTATGGATATGATGAAGGTCAAGAATTATCTTAAAAATAAGCCGGTCCGCCTGATCGGTCCGAACTGCCCCGGTATCATCACGCCCGGCGAATGCAAGGTCGGCATCATGCCCGGACCTATGCACAAGCCCGGCGGACCTATCGGCGTTGTATCCCGCTCCGGGACACTGACGTATGAGGTGGTTCACCAGTTGACTCAGCAGGGCATCGGTCAGACAACATGTATCGGTATCGGCGGAGACCCGGTCAACGGCACGAATTTCATTGACTGCTTAGACGCTTTCCAGAAAGATGCTGATACCAAAGGCATTGTTATGGTCGGTGAAATCGGCGGAAGTGCGGAAGAAGATGCGGCTGCATTCATTAAGAAAAACGTAACCAAGCCGGTTGTAGGATTTATCGCAGGACTGACCGCTCCTCCGGGACGGCGCATGGGTCATGCAGGCGCAATCATCAGCGGCAACAGCGGTACGGCTCAGGGCAAAATTGCGGCAATGAAAGCTGCGGGAATCCATGTTTGCGAGAACTTGGGAACGCTGGGCGAGTTGTGCCTTAAAGTTTTTGG
>DYRC01000245.1 GCA_020718925.1 Desulfonema limicola | reverse complement strand
TTAGGAATGATAACAAGATATCAGTGTGAGATGACTTGATAAAAGGAGCATAAAATGACGACTATTGTTATGAAGAAAAGCAAGATTCAGGATTTTATAACTGAATTTATCAATAATTTCAGTGTGGATGAATTTAAGATAGAATTTGACAAAAACTTTTTCGCTGTTCGTCCTGTTGAAGAAACCTCTGTTCTGGATATATTAGCTTCGGAAGCAGAAGACATGGGACCGGAAGATCTATCTGTAAATATTGACCATTATCTTTACGGATTACCAAAAAAATGTTAAAAAATGTCTGTTTTCTTGACACATCTTATCTTGTTGCAATTACCCATAAAAAAGATCAGTATCATGCGGATGCTGTCAGAGTTGGCAAATCTCTCGAAAAACCTGTAAAATTAGTGACCACACAGGCTGTTCTGACTGAATACGGAAATATGTTATCAAAAGTAAACGTCCGTGAGAAGGCATTCCGCTACATACAACTTTTACAAAATTCTCCCGATACCGAAATTATCCCTGTAACTTCGGAACTTTTTCAAAAAGGCTTGACAGTTTTCGGCAAATACAGAGATAAGGAATGGGGAATTACGGATTGTATATCGTTTGCAGTTATGAGAGAAAAAGGTATATCGTATGCGCTGACTTCAGATGAGCATTTTGAGCAGGCAGGTTTTATAATTCTTTTGAAACCCGAAAAGTAGTCAGGCATTTTTACCACTCTGTATAATAGACCTCTTTCAAAAGTACGCTTTCAAAGGCTTGGGCTGTCAGATAAAACAAAGGAACTCTACGACTTTTGAAAGAGGTCTAATCCTAATTCTCAACAATCATATTTCGCCATGAATTTTCGCTTCTCACTCCTTCAACCCCACCCAAACGCTTTCTTCAACCGGCTCAGGCGTTTGTTTCACCAGTTGATAAATCTGTTTCAAAATTTCAGGCGTTACATCACGCCCACCTAAGCCCGTGATATATCCGAATACCGGCGGATGATTGGGCTGATTGCACAACGCGGCTCTGACTTCCTGAGCAAAAATGCCGCTTGCGCCGAATGAAAAATTCCGGTCAACTACCGCCACTTTTTTTGCGTTGCAAAGAGCCTGCCGAATCAAGTCTTTGGGAAAAGGACGGAACATTTTCAATTTGAGAATTCCTACTTTTTCACCCTGCGCCCGAAGTTCGGCAAGAACATGCCTTGACGTGCTGGCGGCTGTTCCGGTAACAATCAGAATAATTTCAGCATCTTCGCAGGACACGGTTTCCAATTGTCCGTATTTTCGTCCGAAAATGCTCTCAAATTCTTTTTCAATTCTGTCAAAACATCCCGGCACAGCTTCCATTCCTACTTGAATATTGCGGCGCATTTCCATATACACCGGCGGTGGCGCCATCTGGCTCATAGCAAAAGGATTTTTCGTATCCAATTGAATACGGGGAGAATACGGCGGCAAAAAGCGATCCGCGTCTTGCTGATCCGGCACGTCAACCGGCTCGTAAGTATGAGAAAGAAAAAACGCATCCAAAATCACCATAACCGGCAGATTCACGGTTTCTGCCAATCTGAATGCCAAAAGCGTGGTGTCCAAAACTTCCTGACCATCTTCACAATACAGTTGTATCCAGCCCGTATCGCGTTGCGCCAAGCTATCCGTCTGATCCATCCAGATATTCCAGCCCGGAGCTAAGGCTCGGTTCACTTCTGCCATCACAATCGGCAGCCGCGCCGCAGATGCCCAATGCAGAAGTTCGTGCATCAACGCCAATCCGTGAGAAGAGGTTGCCGTGAATGTCCGAGCGCCGCCGCTTGCCGCGCCGATGACGGCTGCCATTGCCGAATGCTCGCTTTCAACACAGATAAATTTGGCATTCATTCTGCCATCTTCGCAATATTCGGACAAAGCTTCAACAATATGCGTCTGGGGCGTGATGGGATACGCGGACATGACCTGAACCTTTGCAAGTCTGACGGCTTCTGATACGGCATGGCTTCCTTCCAATACCTGTCTCATGCTGCTTCCTCCTCCAACGACATCGCATTGCGCGGACATTCGGTTACACAAATTCCGCATCCCTTGCAATATTTCAGATTAATTTGGCGCAAATCATCCGCAAACACCGCAATTTCCGGGCAGAACAGCCTGCAATTATCGCAATCATTACAAATTCCGCAGTTAAAGCATCGCTTGGATTCTTCAATCGCTGAATCTGAGTCAAGCGTCTGTTCAATATCCTCAAAAGACAGGGCAATATCCCCTCTTGAGAGGGGTAGGGGTGTGATGGGCTGAACCCGGTCAGCAGGCTGAAAATAATCCGTTACCACTTCTTCAAAAGAAACCGTATGCGGATTCCGATATTTACGCGCCCCGCCCAGATAGATTTCCATTGACAGCGCGGTACCGCTCCCCACCCGGCAGCCAGCCAGTGTTTCTTCAATGCGCCCTTGTTTGAAAAAAATATCCAACGCCATTGCCGCCTGCTTGCCTGACGCAATCGCATCTGTAACGCTTTTTATCGGATTGCTCAGATCACCGCCGAAAATAATCGGCATTTCCTGCTCAATAAACGCGCAATGGCTTAATTTTAATGTATTTTCTTTGGGCGGAATGAGCCAGTTTTCTTTTGCTTCTGCACCAATCGCTCTGAACACCTGATTGACCGCCAGCATTTTCGTTTTATCGCCATCCGGAACGATTTGCGCTCTGCCGGATTCTGAAGGGATTGCCTTCATTTTCTGCAATGTCAGAAGAAATTGACCGTTTTGCTGCTCAATGCGGATAGGCGCGGATAATTCCATCAGTTCAATGCCTTCTCTGATTGCCATCTCAACTTCATGGGCAAACGCGGGCATATCTTCTTTTCTTCGCCGATACACCATCACCGGTTTTACGCCGACACGCAGCAATGAGCGAGCCACGTCAATTGCCGTATTGCCGCCGCCGATAACTGCCGCAGTGCCGCTCATACACGCGGGGTCGTCTGACGAGCGTATCTGGTGCAGAAGTTCAAGTCCGTCCCGCATCAGGTCTTCACCCGGAATGTTCATCCGAACAGGGTTGGCATAGCCGCAGGCAATGAATACCGCATCATAATGACCTTTGGCATCTTTGAGAAAACGTTCACTTATCGGGCTTTTGCATCGGATTTGAACGCCCTGAGCAATAATCCGGGCAATTTCATCTTTTACGGTTCTTTTCGGAAGCCGATATGCCGGAATGCCCCAGCGCAGCAATCCGCCGGGCTTGCTGTCTGCTTCAAAAATATCGCAGCAATATCCCAGACGCGAAAGAAACCATGCGGCTGAAAGCCCCGCAGGTCCGGATCCGGCTATGGCAATGCGCTTTCCGTTGTTTTGAAATGCGGATTCGGGAATCGGAAATTTTTCAGCAATGCCTTTATCGCCCAAAAACCGCTCAAGACAATGCACCGCAAGCGGAGAATCGAATTTTGTCCGATTACATGAACCTTCGCAGAAATGAAAACACACCCGCCCGCAGATTGCCGGAAGCGGATTTTCGGCTAAAATGGTCTGCCATGCTTCTTTGAACATGCCCCGGCTGGACAGCATTTCGATTTTGGGAATATCTTCTCCGGCAGGACAGGTCTCACTGCACGGAGCAGTCTTTTCCTGATAAATCGGACGCACAAAACGCCACGTTCCGGTATTGTTGATTTCGGTGGATATTGAGGATTGAGATATGAATAAAGGGATGCACTCTGTCATGGTGTTTCCTTTTTTAATCAATATTTCCGATAATTTGTACGGAATCATAAGCTTCTTTTGCCGCAGCAACATTTTCTTCCTGCCGCGCAGCAATTTCTTCACGAATAGCATCTGCAAGCATATCTATCGGCGGAGATTCCAAAATCCTTACAAACGCGCCGATCATTGCCGTATTGATAATGGGCTGAGTCCGCGTTCCCAAGCGGTGTCTGATGCCGATCTGCCCCGCGTCTGCCATCGCCAGCCGAAAGCCTTTGAATTTGGCAAGATTATCAGGCATTTTTGATGAGTTGAGCAGAATCCATCCGCCTTGTTTGAGTCCTTTGGTTACATCTGCGGTGTCCAGCAGCTTGGCATCCTGAACCACAATATGATCCGGCGCGTAGAGGTTGCTTCGGATCAGAATTTTTTTATCATCAAGGCGCAGATATGCCTCTACCGGCGCGCCCCGGCGTTCTACGCCGAAAACCGGAAAGGTCTGCACCCATAACCCTGCTTTGAAAAACGCTTTTGCCAAAATCACGGAAGCCACGACCGTTCCCTGTCCTCCGCGACCGTGAAATCGAATTTCCTGCATGATATTCCGCCTTTAGTCGCTGTCAGTTAAAATTTGATTTCATAGCACATTACGCTCTGTTTTCCAAGATATTTTGCAATCCATATTCTGAAAAATGGTGAAGGCTGCTGATTATTACGGCATCAGATACAATTCCGCGCCGAGCATAAAGTAGGTATAAGCAAAAGGAGCAGGCTTGACCGTCCCGGCAAACGTGCGGATGATTTCCGAAGCCTTGTTTTTCCACTGACTATCTTCGGTAAAACGGGACAACCGAAGCAGATTGAGCAATGCCACAGAATTTGCCGATGGCAGTGCGCCGTCATAGAGTTCCTTGGGGCGGGCGGGCAGTTCATTACCTGCGGTCATAAAAAATCCGCCATTGTCATTGTCCCGGAATTTTTCAATCATGGTTTTCTGCAAACAAACCGCCTGCTCAAGATAAAGCGGATTTTTGCTGCTGTCATACAATTCCGAAAGCCCCAGAATCATAAAGGCATAATCATCTGCAAACGCCTCAATCTTTGCTTCGCCATCCCGGTATCGGTGCAGCAGTGCGCCATTTTTATCGCTGAGATTTTTCATTATAAAATCAGATGCTTTTTCAGCCGCCGCAAGATATTCAGGCGTATCCAGAATTCTTGCCCCGAATGCCAATGCTGCAATCATCAGCCCGTTCCAATCGGTTAAAATCTTATCGTCTTTAAGCGGATGAATCCGTTTTTTTCTGGCGTCAAACAAGGCAGCTCTGGCAATTTCCCATCGCGATTTATCTTCAATAGCAATAGGCTCGCTCAGATGAAGAATATTTGCGCCGGTTTTCTGCCGGGTGGCTTCATCTGAAAAATTGCCTTCCTGAGTCAGATTGAATTTTTTACTCCAAAATTGAGCTTCGGATGTTCCCAAAAGATCTTCAAATTCCTGCATTGTCCATACATAAAACTTTCCCTCATGCCCTTCGCTGTCCGCATCTTCTGCGGTAAAAAATCCGCCGCTCTCAGCCGTCATGTCTCTTAAAACATAGGTAAAAATTTCATGCGCCATGTCTGCATACGCCGGTTCGCGGGTCAGTTGATATGTTTCCAGACAAGCCAAAGCCATCAGCGCCTGATCATAAAGCATCTTTTCAAAATGAGGCAAAAGCCAATGAGCATCCGTAGAATAGCGATGAAATCCGAATCCGACATGATCCCAGATACCGCCCAGCCGCATGTCCGAAAGCGTCTGTCTGACCATTTCCAACGCCTTTGCGTTTCCGGTGCGCTGATAATATCTGAGCAGAAACATCAGCCGATGCGGCATGGGAAATTTCGGAGAAGGATTGAAACCGCCGAATTGCGGGTCATAGCTTTGTTCAATCTGCTGATATGCCCGATCTGAAAAAGAGTTGTCCAACTCTGCTTTGGCATTAAAACTGAACGCCTTGCTCAATGCCTGCGCCACGCTCTCCGCCGAATCCAGCACATACTGCTTTCGGGATGTCCATAATTCTTTTATCCGAATGCACAAATCTATCACGCCTGCCCGCCCGAATTGGCTGCGCTTAGGAATATAGGTTGCGGCAAAAAACGGCTTTTTATCCGGCGTCATAAAAATTGTAAGGGGCCAGCCTCCGCCCCCGCTTAAAAGCTGACATGCGGACATATACACCGCGTCAATATCAGGGCGTTCTTCCCGATCAACTTTGATGCAGATAAAGGTATCATTGAGATAGCTGGCAGTGTCGCCGTCTTCAAAAGATTCCTTTTCCATGACATGACACCAATGACAGGTGGCATAGCCGATTGAAAGGAATATCGGCTTGTTATCCGCTTTTGCCCGCTCAAACGCGCTTTCAGACCACGCATACCAATTGACCGGATTATGGGCATGTTGAAGCAGATAGGGGCTTTTTTCATTAATGAGATGATTAGACATCATATTGTCCTCCTTTTGTTGAAGAACACAAGATAATGATAAAAATTGCGTTGGCAATGG
>DYRC01000244.1 GCA_020718925.1 Desulfonema limicola | reverse complement strand
CAGATAACTCCTAACCCTCAGTTGCAGCCGATTAACACGGCTGAACTCGTTGTTATAAAAAAGGAGAAACAGATGGGTACATTATTTAATCAATCTAACTCTGGCGTTAGGATAAATGATAAGCGATTTCTGTGAGTTTGAAGTTGCATGAAATTTGAATGGGATGACCATAAAAATCTGGAAAACATAAGAAAGCATGGCATATCATTTGAATTTGCCCAAAGAGCGTTTCTTGATAATTACCGAATCATCGCTGATGATATAAAGCATAGTGATGAAAATAGAAAAGAGGTATTTCTGTTTCGGGCAGATTGATAACGAAATAATAACAGTCAGATTCACTGTCAGAGACAAAAATATAAGAATATTCGGCGCAGGTAAATGGCGGGAAGGACTGAAAAAATATGAAGCGGAAAACAGATTATAAAAATGCTCCTATAGAAATAGCTGAAGCAATTGAGTTATCAGAAATAATTGATGATTTTTTGCCTTCACCGGACAAATTGGTATTGAAAGAGCAGTCGGTCAGAATAACAATAAATCTGAGTTTGCCTATTGTAAATTTTTTTAAAGAAAATGCCAGAAAATCAGGTATCCCGTATCAGCAGATGATAAAAAAAATACTTGATAAATATGTCGAAGCACAAACTGTTTGAATAATTTCCTAACCCATTGTTGCAGCGGACGGAGCCGCTTAACTTGTTGTTATAATTCCGATGTCCGATTCCGCGCACGCTCCGACAAACTGCCCGAACTCCCACGTCTTCTCAGACTCATTTATAACAGACAATTTCTTAACTTAATGGCATTGCGGGGCTGCCTCTGTACCTTGTCTGCCATCAGAAGGAAGTTAAACTATGAAAAAAACCGACTCCGAAGCTGTGCGGGTGGACGCGCTGGAAAAGCGATTCGGCAGCTTTATCGCGGTCAATAAAATCTCTTTTTCGGTCAGGCGGGGAGAAATTTTCGGATTTCTGGGACCCAATGGCGCGGGAAAATCCACAACCATCCGAATGCTTTGCGGAATTATCACGCCCACTGCCGGATCGGGTCATATTGCCGGATTTGATATTTTCACCCAATCCGAAGAAATCAAACAAAGCATCGGCTATATGTCTCAGAAATTTTCGCTCTATGAAGACATGACGCCCTTTGAAAATATCCGATTTTATCTGGGTATTTACAATGTTGCTGAAAATCAGTGGAAAGATCGCACAGAATGGGTGCTGGAAATGGCGCAGTTGAAAGATTTCAGGCATCGTCTGACCCGCGAACTGCCGCAGGGCTGGCGTCAGCGGCTTGCATTAGGCTGTGCCATGCTGCATCAGCCCGGCATTATTTTTTTAGATGAGCCGACATCCGGTGTTGATCCGATTACCCGGCGGAGATTCTGGGCGTTTATTGAAGAATTGACGCATCAGTCTGTAACGGTGTTTGTAACCACGCATTATATGGACGAAGCCCGGCATTGCCATCGGCTGGTGATGATCAACGAAGGCAGAATTGTGATTTCAGGCAAGCCGGATGAGATTGTGAAAGCGCAATTTCCGGATCGCTCTGATGCGGATTTGAATGATGTGTTCATCACCCTGATGACTCGGAAAAACGCATGAATCCGGCACACAATCTCTTTGGTTTTTCTTATTTTTTTTCGGGGATGATAATGGGAATATTCACAGTAAATGCGGTATATTGTCCGACATGGCTTTCCACATTCACGGTTCCGCGTATTTTACGAACCGTATCATAAATGACCCATAATCCCAAGCCGCTGCCTCTGCCGCTTTCTTTTACGGTGAAAAACGGATCAAACACATTGCCCTGCTGATCTTTGGGAATATAGGGACCGTTATCTTTAACCTGAATATGAATATAATCATCTGAATGACTGGCAGAAACCTGAACCATTCCGTTTTTTCCCACAGCGTCAATGGCGTTGGAAATGAGATTTAAAAAGATTTGCTGCAACTGTGCGCTGTCGCTTGAAATAATCGGCAGATCAGATGAAATTTCCGTCTGAATTTCAATATTGTTGCTCAGGGCATAATTTTTCAGCAGCGAGATGGTCTGATTCAGGGTTTTACTGACATCCACATCTTCGGCACGGGGTTCCATCCTGCGGGTATAGCCCAGCAGATCATGTACAATTTTACGGGATCGCTCGACATGCCGCTCAATTTTTCTGAGCGAAGCGCGGTATTCTTCAAAATTCGCACTGCCTTTAAATTCTTCTTCTTCAAGCAAATCCCGCATCCAGCCGGTCATCTGAAGAATGACCGCCAACGGATTGTTGATTTCATGCGCCACGCCCGCAGCCATTTTGCCCAACGCGCCCAGTTTATCGGCTTGTACCAGACGGGCGTTAAATTCGCTCATCTGAGCATCACTGGCTCTGAGCCGGCGGATCGAAAAGCGGATAACAAACACGGTAATCAGGACAATCCCTATGGATACGGCAAGGGCAACACCGAGCCACAGACTGCGTATTCCGAATGCGCCGCCCATTTCTTCAGCCGGGTTTTGGCTCACGATCAGAATCCAGCCATGATCTTTAAGCCGGGTTCCCGCATACAACAGCGTATTGCCATGCCGGTTTTTACGCTCAATAACAGTGGTTCTTCCGCCGAAAAGATTGGGAGCCATATCCGATTCGGATAAAATTTCTCCGTCAAATCTGGGGCGGGTTTGAAAAATGCTTTCACTGTTGATAATGTAAGCATCTCCGGTTTTTCCGACCTGAGCCGACCGCACAAATCTGCCGAACATATCCGGGTCAAGCGTTGCCATCAGTATCCGATTTTTTCCGTTTTCATGTCGCCGGATTGCCACAATAAAATGGGGTATCTGCCGATAGCCCATAAACACATCGCTGACATACTCGCCATGACGCAGGGCTTTGGCAAACCATGACTGTTTTATGAGATTAAGTCCTTTGAGTTCATAATTGCCGATATAGGAAAGGATTTGTCCTGACTCATCCACAATGCCGATGTCTGCAAATCCGCCTCCCCGGCGGTTGATGATGTCAAATATCTTTGCCAGAGTGTCTTCTCCGGTCATTTCCTGCAAACTGTAAATATCTGCCATTGCACCGAGAATCAGGGAACGCTCTTTTAAAAACTGCTCCATCGCCTCGGCATGAGCATTTGCGCGATATGCTATCTGCTCTTCAATCTTATTCTGATACACCCGGATAAAATGATAATGCACCGCCGTCAGCAATGCCAGCAGCGGTAAAAGCGACACCAGCAGCGTGATAAAGATCATCCTGCGCTGAAGCGTATCATAAACCGCGTCAGTTTTTGCCGATATGGAGGACGACGTCATGGATATCCTTGTGAAGTTTTGCCCGATAATAACTGACTTTGGCAGGATTGGTCATAATCATATCCAACTGCCGGGCGTGCATGGTGAGATAGCCCACGACTCTGAGCCGCTGTTTCATAAATTCTTCATCATAGCCTTCGATTCGGGAAAACATCGCATCTTCTTTCGGCTCAATCCTGAATCCGTATTCTTCCAGAATTTCACCGACAAATCGCGCCCTCAGCACCCGGCGTTCCACATCCGCAGCCCCGCCTTTGAATTGAAAGCTGATGTAATTTTCGCTGTTGCGCTCACTGATCAATGCCTCCAATACCGAAAAATGAAATCCGAGCCTTGAACTTAAACTGCAATAATGCTTTGAAATCATAAAATAATTTCGGTCGCTGTATTTGGATTTGACGCCGGTGTTCAGCGACCTGTTGGTAGTAGCCTGAAACATGACCGATGCAAGTCCTTTGCCATCAATGGGCGGAGGTCCGTCCCAGGGAACTGCCACAATGCCTTCCCATAACGCGATCATAGGAATTGAGGCAATATTTTCCAATTTCACATATTTTCCGGTGATTTCTTCGGTAAATCCGTCATCAAGATTTAAAATCCACCACTGCATGGGAACTTTGTAATATAACTGCTTGGCGGATCGCTCTGAAAAATTGTGTTCTTTGCCGAAGTTGAACATCTCATGCACGGATTTTTCATGCACAAATCGCGTGATGTCGTGATACGTGGTGCAATTGGCAGGCTTAAATTCCGGATCGTCCGGGTTTAAGAGATACAAGGGAATGATATGCTGGCTCACCTGTCTGAGCGTCTCATATACGGGGCTGCCTTCCATAAGATGCTTTTTCTGTGCGCTATGGCTTAAAATTTCCTCGATTCTTCCCCGATAAATCGTAAGACTGTTTGCATTAACCGTTATGATCTCTTGGTTGACAAGCTTTTCTGTAATGCCTTCAACGCCGAACAATGCCGGAACATGAAATTCCCGCGCCACATTGGCAAGATGTCCGGCAAATCCGCCCTGCTCCGTAACCACTGCGGAAGCCCGATTCAGGAGCGATGCCCAGAGTGGAAGAGCCTGAGAGGTTACCAGAATCGCGCCTTGTGGAAATTCCAAAACATCCGAGCCTTTGCTGACAATAAACACCTGACCTGACGCCGATCCCGGACTTGCGGTAATGCCCCCGGAAGCAGCAATATTTTCAGCGTGTATTGAGTCGCTTTCATACACCGCGCTGTTTTCCATCTGCTGCAAGGGGCGGCATTGCAGAAAATATATTTTTCCCTTCTGATCAATCGCCCATTCGATATCCTGTGCAACACCGTAGTATTCTTCAATAATTACGGCAAAATCAGCAAGTTCAAGAGCCTGCTCCTGCGTAATGGATGGCAGCAGTCGGCTTTCTCCGGTCAGATCAATGCGGCAGACACCTTCTTCAGGATAACATACGAATTTATTTTCTTTATTTTTTATATCTTCACGAAGGATTGCCATCGGCTCGGTTCGGCTGACCACAATCAGATCGCAGTCAACGCTGCCGTCAACCACCGATTTCGGAAGCCCCCACGCTGAATTGATAAACACGGAATCATCGGCGATATTCACCGGATTCCGGGAATAAATCACCCCGCCGCAGACCGCATCCACCATCACCAAAGCACCGACGCACATTGAAACATCTTCATCCCTGAAGCCGCGATTCAAGCGATAGGTGATTGCCTGAAGACTATATTTACTGGCAAGTACCTGCTTATAGGCATGAAATACATGATCCTGACTGACGTTCAACTCCGAGCGGTACTGACCTGCAAAAGAGCTTCCGGCAGAATCTTCGCCTAACGCGCTGCTGCGGATAGCAACGGTAATCGGACCACCGGCTTCAAGTTCAATCGTGTGCCACGCATCCATCACTTCTATTTTAATCTCATCAGGAATTTCTGCCCGGATAATCAATTGCTGAATGTCTGCACTTAAGCTATATAGTTCCTCCATATCGCTGACATCCGCAGTCGTGAACTTGCGGTCTATTTCGGTCTGAAGATCGTTATATTCCAAAAACTGCTGATACGAGTATGCGGTAATGACAAATCCCGGCGGCACTCTCAGCCTGACCTTGTTTTTCAATTCTCCCAGATTTGCCATTTTGCTGCCGACCATATCGGTCATATCAACATGAATATCTTTTAAGGGAATAAGCAGCCGATCATCTTGAGTTATCTTTTTCTGTGCCAGAATGCCTGAAATTTTTTTCTGAATTTCATCAAAATATCCGAATAATTCCTGATATTTGCCCGGTGCAAGTTCGGTCAGATTCTTAATCAGCCGAAACACATTGACCGATACGCCGATGCAGCAGCTTTTGACAAAAGACATGCCGAACGGTTCATCTCCTTGCAATGCCTTTTCAATATTAGCCATAATTTCAAGTGCTTTATTGTTTGCACTGAGCAGCAGCTTGAAATTGTGGTATCTATCCTTGAATGCAACGCGCAACTCTTCCACGTCCCAATCCGGAAGCGGCTCTTTTTTCTTCTGATTTTTAAAAAAATTTTTGATAAGTTGTATAACCATAGTTAAAACCCCTCCCCTGCCCCTCCCCGAAACGGAGAGGGGAGTTTTTTCGCTCTCTCCCCCTTCCCTTCAGGGAAGGGGGTCGGGGGTTAGGTTTAATGTCCGATATCCAGTCCCGCGCCTTCAAACATATACATGATTGAAAAGCCGTACCACATGGTATAAACTACATAGAAAATCAGAGAAAACAAGACAATGCCTATCTGCTCCGAAATTTTCTGGGGCGTAATCTTATAGTAATTATAAGAGCATTCCACCCCTTTGGCACTTACGATTTTCATGAAATTTGTCTCTGCAAAGAGTTTCTGATCGGACAGGCTTTTATCCATTGCCGCAAGTGCGTTGTACCAGTTGTACAAGACCTGTCGCTCATCATA
>DYRC01000243.1 GCA_020718925.1 Desulfonema limicola | reverse complement strand
TTCAACGAAGAGGCGTCTCTTTAACTTCTCAAAATTTCAAACACGTCTAATGGTGGTGGTGATGCCCCCCGCCTTTTTCCTGCTGCATGGTATCCCAAACTGCCTTACCTACGCAATAGGTCATGCCGATGCCGATAATATTCAGAGCATACCAAAGTCCGCCCATGAACACGCAGTGTCCCATATCCCAAATCCATTCAAAATTAAACGGAAACATTAGTGGTCCTCCCTGGTTACTCTGTTGTCGGGTTAAGTTCCCGCTCTTGCGGAAAAACCGGCATATAACGATATGAAATCGCAATTAAAATCACGCCGTAAGCCACCGGCAGAATCGTGGTCGCCACTTCCTGCCAACTAGGAATGTACATTGCCCATGTATCGAAACTCATCACCGGCACAGCCATGACCTGCAAGACCATGACCCAGCGGTTGATACAGGCTGCCAACGCGCCCATGATTACAGACGTAATCAGCAAAAATTTGTTCTTGCGTCCGCCGTTGGTAATCAGCAGCAAGCCCGGAATCAGCGTACAGGCGATTTCAAGATACAGAATCCATATTCCGTAGAACGGATTATTTGAATAAAACTGGCTGATATTAAAGCCCTGTGCCGGTGCTGTTACCGTTGCCCAATACACCGTATCCGCAATTTTGGCTATCGAATAGGTGAAAAGCATCCAGCCTGCAATTTTGGCAAGCAGTTCAACAACATCATCCGCCACCAGCTTTTTCTTGGTAATTTTTTCCAACAGCTTGGTCAGCATAATCGTAAAGCAAGGTCCGCAAGCTGCGGCTGACCATGTGAACAGAAAGAATGTCCAGGGCCAGATAAAAATGCCTTCCCGGAAAGCAAAGGGTCTGCCGAACAGAACGCCGGCAACGCCGCCCAGTGATCCCTGATGGAAGAATGACAGAAACGCGCCGGTTGCTGCAAACACCGCCATAACTTCGTGCATGTTATGCGCCAGATTGTGAAACAACGGAATCTTATACAATTGGCGATTTTCCAGCACCAGCGGAATATATTCAATGCACAATACGCCGAAATAGCAGGATAAACAGAATGCCACTTCGGTCAGCATGGAGTGAACATTGGCATGCCAGAAGATGAACCATCCCCGAAGCGGCTGCCCGATGTCAATTGCCAAAATCAGCAGAGCGGAACTGTAACAGATAAAACCGATCAATACCGCATAATTGATGATATTTTTAAGTTTGTCTTTGCCGACCACATAGCGCAGAAATCCGGTAAAGAATGCGCCGCCGCCCAAAGCGATAACACCCAAATCCGCCCAAATCCAGAGCGCAAATCCGTAATAATCGTTCATGTTGGTCTGGTTCAATCCCTTGAGCCAGCACAGGAGCATGGCATAAACGCCCCAGAGCAGCACCGCGCCGACCGCTCCGATAAACAGGAGAAATTGCCACAAGGGGCAGCGTTTTACGCCGTCAGGTATCAATGCAGAATCCATAAATTACGACTCCTCGTTGTCATTTTTTAGCGTTTTGCTTGTTTTCCCATTCGCCCTTGATATAGTTATCTCCGGCGCGTCTCACCCATTCCCGGCTTGAGACATAATAAACCTTCGGGTTTGTGCCAAGTCTTTCCAACAGGCGGAAAGCATTGGGATTTTTCTTCAGTTCATACACCGCGTGCTTGGGATTGTTCAAATCGCCGAAAGTGATCGCGCCCGACGGACACGCCTGAGTGCAGGAAGTCTGATATTCCGACTCTTCCAATTCCTTGCGCCCTTCCATCATGGCTTTGTCCATTGCCGCCTGATACCGGTGAAAACAGAAACTGCATTTTTCAACAATTCCTCTCATCCGAACCGAGACATTGGGGCTTAAGCTTTTTTCCATGCCATCGGGCCAGACCGGGTCCCACCAGTTGAAGTGCCGGGCATGATACGGACATGCTCCCATGCAGTAACGGCATCCGAAACACCGGGTATAAATCTGGCTCACAATACCGGTTTCAGTGCTGTAATCTGTTGCGGTTGCCGGACATACCGATACGCATGGCGAATGTCCGTGCTGCCCTTCGCAGTGCATACAGGGTCTTGGCAGAAAGCAGTTTTCAGTATCCGGAAAGGGCTTGCCGTTGGTGATCTTATACACCCGCATCCATGTAATGCTGTCCCGCTTATTGGATTCGTCTGCTTTGAACGGCACATTGTTTTCCGACATACATGCCACCATGCAGGCGCCGCACCCGGTACACTTGTCCAAGTCAACTACCATTCCATATTTTTTAGGTTTACCTTGTTCGTTTTTCATCGGAACCTCATCCTATCTTTAAGCTCTTTCCAGCTTTGCCCTGATGCCATAAGCCGCATTCAGCCCATCGGGACATTCCGCGGAACCCATGAGTTCATTCACATTCACGCCTTTTCCGGCAAGATACTTGTCATTTCCTGTAAATCCGGGCGTATGCCCCAATCCTCTGGGCATGGCAATCACGCCGGGCATAATCCCCTCATACAGATGAACTCTTACCTTGGCAGAACCTTTCGGCGTGGTCAGCCGGGCATACTTTCCATCGCTCAGATTGTAGGATTGAGCGGTTTTCGGATTGATTTCGATACAGATGTCATTTTTGAAGAGTATCGTATCGTCAACGGTTTTGATGACAAACGGCGGCTCGCCAATGGAACTGCCGGACAGACGCATAGAATCAAACGGAACCAGCACCAGCGGAAATGCAGATGATTCGCCTTCCAATGCCACCGGCTTGAGCGATGTTTCGTTCAGTTCGATTTTTCCCGAAGGCGCGGGCGGCGTAAAATCAGCCGTCAATACGCCGTCTTTCTGAAATGCTTCCCAAGTATCTCCGAAAGTCTCTTTCAGACAGGTCTCATAGCTATCGTAAGGCAATTCAGCGCCCATAGCTTTGGCAATCGCAATCACTACATCACCGGTATGCTTGGTATTGAACTGGGGTTTTACAACCGGTCTGCTCAGTCCGATCAGAGGCTTATGATACCCGGCTGGTGCAGGTACGTCTTCATAGCGCTCCAGATAGCAATGATTAGGCAAAATAATATCCGCATACTGAGCAGTTTCATCCATGTATGATGAAAAGCTGACGATAAACGGAATTTTATCTAAGGCAGTTTTAACCGCCTGCGTATCAGGCAGACTATACAGGGGGTTGGCGTTGGCAACCAGCAGCGCTTTAAGTGAAGCATCTTTGCCGTAAAGCAGCTTGGACACAGACGCGTTGCTGTTTGTTTTTGCCCACTTGATATAATCCGGCTGAGGAACGGCAAACAATCCGCCTTCTTGGTTGATATTGCCCATCAACGCATTCAGGGCATATACCGCCAGTGTTTCATTCAGGCTGATCGGAGTTGCGCCTTTGCCCCTGCCGCACAAAGCCAGCGGTTTTGAGGCGGCGGCAAAACTTTTTGCCAAACCCACAATAACGCCTGCTTCAACGCCGGTGATCCTTGCTACGGTATCCGGCGCGTAACCTTCTGAAACTATCTTTTTGAAACTATCGCTCACTTCTGCTTTGGCAAGACCTTCTTTGATCAGAACATGGGCAATGCCCAAAGCCAATTCTGACTCGGTTCCCGGATTAACCGGAATCCATTTGTCCGATTTGGCAGCCGTGTTGGACAGACGCGGCTCAATCTGAATGACCGGCACTTTCTTGTCTTTCCACAAACTGTTGGCTTTGAATGTTCTGACCGGAGCGCCCCAGCCTTCCAACAGACCTGCGCCGAAACTCAGCACAAAATCAGCGTTTTCCAAATCAAACCCGGCAGATGCCGGATATCCGCAAGTTTTCAGCAACGCCAGTTCAAAAGAATCCTCAACAGACGGGGTACGCATAAAATTAGGCGATCCCAGCCCGGTCAGCAGAGTCTTGAACAACTGCGGCACCGTGCCTTTATCCGAGTCCATGATGCAGGCGGTTTTATCTTTGGCATCGCCAAGCTTTTTGGCAACTTCGGACATCGCCTCATCCCAAGAAATTTTCTGCCATTTGCCTTGTCCGCGTTTGGCATCTTCTCTTCGTTTCATCGGATATTTTACCCGATAGGGTCCGTACAGCAGTTGAAGCCCGGATAATCCCAGCAGACATATTCCGCCATTGCTGACCGGATGTCCCTTCTGTCCTTCGATTTTCACTGCCCGATCTTCGACTTTTCGGACAGAAATGCCGCATCCGCCCGGACACAGCGTACAAACCGAATTAACGTATCTGCTTTCTCCGCGTTCCGGAACCGGCGTCCACGGCCACATCTGCGTCCATATCGAAGAATCGTCCGTCAGTTTCCACGGCAATGGCGAAAGGGCAATTCCGGCTCCGAAACCGACTCCGAGCGACAAAAAACTTCTTCTGTCTATTTTCATTGTTCTTTCCCTTCCTCCTATTTATGGCAGACGAAGCAGGCGTCTCTTTCCGTCTGAACACTGCTCGCTTTGACGCCTCTTTCTTTGTGGCAATCGGCGCAATCATCCATTTTCATCCGATCATACGTATGCGTTTTGATTCCTGCGATGTTCTGTCCCCAGATATCCCGGCTGTATCCGGTGATCCGGTTCTGCTCATAAGGCTTGAGATTCTTGGATTCGCCAATCGGACCATGACATTCTTCGCACTTCATTTTCGCAACTTTTACGTGCGCCGCATGAGAGAAAAATACGCAGTCCGGCTGCCGTGAATAGATAAGCCACGGAACTTCCTTGCCTTTTTTCACGTATTCTTCCACAAACACCTTTTCTTCAGGCGTCGAACCCTGAACATCCTCATGACAGCCGATACACTGAGCCAATTTGGGAACTCCGGCATAACTGCCGTCTTCCCTGAAAAAATGACAGCTTTCGCACCCGTTATCCACCAATCCGTTATGCAGGGAATGGCTGAAATCAAAGGGCTGCTGTTTCTGGGAGTATAATGCCTTGGGAAATGCGATCCAGCCGATCCCAAGCGCTATTGCCAAACCGATAATAAAAAACAGAATCGGTCCCCCTCCCGCTCCTTCCGCTGCGTGGTCGGCAGCATGTTTAATCTGTTTCTCCTCTGTACCCATGAAAACTCCGTCACGCTGTGGTTAATGATTTTTTTCAAACAAAATCCCTTACCGACAAAAAAGTATTGCGCCTTCTGTTACCTGTTGCACTGTTTTTTGTCAAGGAAAAATGGCAAATCCAGTGATTCAGAACGAAAATTAACGTAACTTACAAAAAGAGAAACGATTTCAGCAGAGAAACACCTCTCCTCTTTCCCGATCTGATTGTCTGATCGGGATTTACGGATCCGATCTTTTTCTGTTCAGGTTTTACTCCTTTCTTTATGTAAGAAATGTGAGAAGATTATCCCCGTATTCCGGAGCGGGGCGTCTCCTTCTGCATCATCCGTAACGGAACCGAATTCCGCTTTTCAATAATTCTTTAAGTATCTTGAAATTCAATATTATATGCCGTAATTCTCCGGGCATATACTCCCGGAGATGCTTCACTGTCATTTTTCCTATCAGAAACGGCCTGGATAATGAACCTGATTCAGATAACTGACTGATCATATGAGCAATCTGCATACACTGACAGTAATTCTCTGCCGCTGTCAGAGAAACCCCTGAATATTTATGACCGGGTTCATATCCGTGATTCTTCCGGATATCGGAGCCTCCGTTTTCTGTTTTCCATCGCATACGTCCGGCTGCGCCTATTTCCGGTACTCTGAAATAATCCGCTTTCAGGCTGCTTATGAATACAGATTCCGATGTCTGGCACTCCGATTCTTCAATACATTCCGACCGGTTCGGTAAAAAACCGTTATAATCAATGCCGTTAACCCATGAGTATCTGCTGACCGTCTTTTTTCCTACTCCGCAGACAGTACGCCTGTTATCTTCCGAAAGTTTTTTCAATATAAGGACTTCCTGCCGGACAGAAGGCAGATTCCCCTCTCTGAAACTGACTATATATTCCCATTCATTTTCTCTGCAGATACCGGAAAAAGTCCGATCCGGATACAGACCGTCTCCGCATATACATATCGGAAGACGCGGAAAATCCTTTTTCAGCTTCTCCGCAATACGGACAGACGCTTTCAGTCCGCAGTCCTGCCTGTCATATTTTCCTCCGGGATTTTCAACCCGTTCCGTAGCCGGTGATATACCGGAACCGTTTTCAGACACAAGCTCCGCTCCGACAACATTTTGAAAATATACAGTTTTTCCGCTATGCTCGGATGTCCGCTTCGGACAATGCTCACAATGTCCCTCATTCACAGTCATCATACGGCTTCCGTCAATCACTATCGGAAAATATTTACCCTATATCCTGTTTTGGTAGTGGTATTTTTT
>DYRC01000242.1 GCA_020718925.1 Desulfonema limicola | reverse complement strand
AAAAAAATTGCGGACAGGTACTTATGATCTTCTTATTTCGATGTTCTTGCCAATGTCAGCATATCTGTCCGTGCGGCTCCTGCATTCAGTAGAACCTTGGCGCATTCTTTGACTGTCGCGCCGGTGGTATATACATCATCTATCAGCAATATCTTTTTTCCTTTGACAGCAGATGAATTACTGAGGCTGAAAGCATCTTTGATATTTTCTTTCCGTTCTTTCCGCGTCAATTCAACCTGCGGGCGAGTATTCTTAGTTTTCATCAAAATGTCCGGCTCAATCTGAAACGGTTGTACATTAAGTAATTCTGCAATATGTTTCCACTGTTTCAACATTAAAAATGCCTGATTGAAGCCCCGTCCCCTAAGCCGCTTGATATGCAGCGGAACCGGCAGAACCAGATCAATCTCTTCAGGATTCCAATATCGGATAAATGTTGAAAACAATAGCATTCCGAAGGGTTTGGCAAGACCGGTTTTGCCTTGGTATTTGAAGGCATGGATAGCAGTTCTCAATGCACCGCGATATTCGCCGACAGCGCAGGCTATGCCGCCGTTAAAATCATAGACGGATGTTATCGGCGAAAACTCTTCCCGGCAGTCCGCACACAGAAACGGCGACATCAATTGCTCAAAACCGCAATACATCGGATCCGTTGCAGTCTGCTCAAACGGCATATCAAAGAATTTTTCGCATGACAGGCATTTAGGCGGAAAAATCGCAGATTTCAGGGTGTGTGCAAGCCGCTTGAGGAACATGTCAGTCTGCCAGTATGATTTCTCTCAGATGCCGAATCCGATCTCTGAGAATTGCCGCACGTTCATAATCCAAGGCTTTTGCTGCCTGCTTCATCTCTTTTTCCATTTCGCGGATCATCTTTTCCAGATTGTCCGAATCTCCGTAAGGCGCAATGGTTTCGGCAACTTTTTTCAATGAAAGATTTTGGGCATCAGAACTGAATTGAAACACCGGCGCAATATTTTTATGTATGGTCGTGGGAATAATTTTATGCTGTTTGTTGTAAGCAATCTGAATCAGTCTGCGGCGATTCGTCTCATCAATTGCCTGCTGCATGGACTTTGTAATGACATCCGCATACATCAGCACTTTGCCGTCAATATTTCTGGCAGCGCGTCCGCAGGTCTGAATCAGGGAGCGGGCAGAGCGCAGAAAGCCTTCTTTGTCCGCATCCAGAATTGCCATCAGCGCAACTTCGGGAATATCCAAACCTTCGCGCAGAAGATTGATGCCGACCAGAACGTCAAATACGCCGGTTCTCAAATCCTGAATGATTTCCATACGCTCCGGCGTATTGATGTCTGAATGCAGATAGCGGACCCGGATTCCCAAATCCGAATAATATTCGCTTAATGATTCTGCCATGCGCTTGGTCAGGGTCGTTACCATAACACGCTGATTTTTTTTGACTCTTGCCTGAATTTCATCCAGCAGATCATCCACCTGATGCGTGGCTTTCCGCACTTCGATTTCAGGATCAGGCAAGCCGGTCGGTCTGACAATCAACTCCACAAGCGTATCTTTTGCCTGATTCATTTCATATTCCGCAGGCGTGGCAGATACAAACACCGCCTGAGACACTCTGGATTCAAATTCTTCAAACATTAACGGTCGGTTATCCAAAGCAGACGGAAGCCGGAAGCCGAATTGAACCAGCGTCTGCTTTCGGGCGCGATCCCCATTATACATGCCCCGAATCTGCGGCACACTGATATGGCTTTCATCAATAAACAGCAGAAAATCTTTAGGAAAATAATCCATCAGGGTCGGCGGCGGTTCTCCGGGTTTTCTTCCGGTCAGATGCCGGGAATAATTTTCAATGCCGTTGCAATAGCCCAACTCCAGAATCATTTCCAAATCAAGATTGGTGCGCTCTTCAATGCGCTGGGTCTCAATGGCTTTATTCTCAGAACGGAAAAACTCAAGCCGTTGTTTCAATTCCCGCGTAACGCTTTCTACGGCTTTTTGCAGCGTGGATTTGGGGCTGACATAATGACTTGCCGGAAACAGTGTCAGCTCATTCAGTTGCTTTAACGCCGAGCCTTTCAGCGGATCAATTTCAGCAATAGCGTCAATATCATCTCCGAAAAATTCAATGCGGATGGCTTTGTCTTCTTCATACGCGGGAAAAATCTCAACCCGATCTCCTCTGACCCGGAACACGCCCCGATGAAAATCAATATCATTGCGCTCATACTGCATTTCCACAAGATGACGCAGCAGTTTCTGGCGGGGAAATTCGGTATTTTTTTGAAGATGAATCCGCATTTCCAGATAATCTTCCGGCGCACCCAGCCCGTAAATGCACGACACGCTGGCAACCACAATCACATCTTTTCTGGAAAGCACAGACCGCGTGGCAGAATGACGCAGCTTGTCAATCATTTCATTAATTGCCGAATCTTTCTGAATATAGGTATCTGTCGAAGGAATGTAAGCTTCGGGCTGATAATAATCGTAATAGCTGACAAAAAACTCCACCGCATTTTCAGGAAATAATTGCTTAAATTCATTGTATAATTGCGCGGCAAGCGTTTTGTTCGGCGCGATAATCAGCGTAGGCTTCTGAATTTTGGCAATGACGTGCGCCATTGTAAATGTTTTGCCGGAGCCGGTAACGCCCAGCATGACATGATGCGGCTTTCCGGCTGTGATGTTGCGGCATAAGGTTTCAATCGCAAGGGGCTGATCGCCTTTGGGCGTAAAATCTGAGACAAGTTTGAACATGAGTATCCGTATAAATAAGCTCCATCAGAAGGACGGCAGCCAAAATTTTTGATAAATTCCGCCTGAAATTTTCAGTTTTGCAAGACGCCTGATGTCTCACGCATTATTTATCATGTTTTTCATCCATCAGCTTGCCAAGACGTTTCAGATGCGCCTTTTCCTCATCTGCAAGATTGAACAGAACGGTTTTTACTTTTTCGTCTTTGCTTTTATCAGCATAGCGCAGATACAGATCAAGGGCTTGAGCCTCAATCATCATGGCGATATTGAGGGCGTCAGCAGGTCTTTTGACCAAAGATTGATGTTGTCTGACAAATTCTTCAACCGACCATCCGCCTTCCATCATGCCCGCCGATATCTGCTTATCAAAAGCGTCCCGTTCCGCAGACGGCTCAAGACTTCTGTATACATCAAACAGCTTTTGCTTGTGATGTTCTTCAATGTCTGCCAGCAGATTGAATACCCCGGCAGTTTCCGCATCTGAAATCAGGGAGACCATTTTCACATAAAACACTGCCAAGCCTTGTTCATGGCTGTATGCAATCCTGATGATCTGCGCCGGAGTTTCATCGCCGGTCAGAACGGACATTCCCATGTCCTGAGGTCCTTTTGCTTCGTGTCCGTCCCATGCCGCCATGCCGCCTTTGAGATTATAAATTGTCTTAAAGCCCTGACCATGAAGATACTGAGCAGCCACCCGGCTGCGTCCGCCTGCGGCTCAATACACAAGAACCGGCTTTTTCATGTCCAATTCATTCACGCGCTCAAACAATTCCGGCAAAGGAATCAGTTTTGCTCCCGGAATATGCGAATGCTTGTATTCCATCGGCTGGCGGACATCCAAGAGCGTAAAATCGCCTTCATGATGTTCTTCTGCATATTTTTTTGCATCTGTTGCGCTGATATTCGGAATCGGCGAAAAAAATTCTTTCAAGCCCATAGCAAATTCTCCTTAAATGTTTGATTATCAAGCCTTGTACAGAGCAGTTGCCCTGCTGATCATGCTTTTTTTCCTATCAGAACGGTTAATTCATCTACAAAAATGCTTATTTTTTCAACCTGTGCTTTCATTTCTTCGGAAGCAGCAGCGGTTTGCACTGAATCAGCCGCATTATTCTGAGTTATCTTATCTGTTTCCTTGACAGCATTGTTCAACAGTCCTATTCTCAACGCCTGTTCTTCGGATGTTTGAGCAATTCGGACGATCAGTTTTCCCATCTTATGAGCATAATCGTTGGTTTTTATGAAACCTTCAAGGGTTTGTGATAAAATCTCTCCGTGAGTTCTTATCTTTTCCGATGTGCCTTCAATCAGTGCGGATGTGTTCCGGGCGGTTTCGGTGGTTCTCATTGCCAAAGTTCTGACTTCATTGGCAACAACGGCAAATCCGCTTCCGGCTTCGCCCGCTCTGGCTGCCTCAATAGCCGCATTCAATGCCAGAAGACTTGTCTGAAAAGCAATATTGTCAATTGTTTTCACAAGCCCGGAAGTTTGTTGTCCTGTCCTGAGAATATCTTCCATCGAAGCTTGCAGCCTGTTCATGGTATTCAGGGCTTTTTCGACGATCTTTATGACTTCCTTCATAAAATTGTCTGTATTACCGGCATATTCCGCATTCTGTTTTACCATGAACGACACTTCTTCCAAAGAAGAAGATATTTCCTCACTCGATGCAGCCTGTTCCGAATTGCCTTCTGCAAGAGACTGACTGGCTTCGGCTACCTGACCGGAAGAAAAAAATATCTGTTCAGTGCCTTCGCTTATTCCTTTGATAATATGGCTGACAGGAAATATCACCCATTTTTTCAGGCTGAAAAACATGATTAAAAATAACGACACATCGGTAATTATACATACCGCAAACATGATGACAACTGAATAATCAAGTTTTTTCTGCATAAATTTCAATGTCATATAAACTTCCACACTGCCCAGATGCTCTTTGTCTTTTGAAAAAATATCTTTGCTTTTCAGATAATAATTACCCGATATTTCTTTGTCGGTTTTGACAATGTTCCAATTGCTGTCTCTTATTCTGCCGTAGAGAAATTTTTTTTCCTGTCTGATAAGAACAGCAACTATCTGTTTTTCAAGCATGGCGGAATCTATAATTTTTTCAACAATGGCATCCCTCATTTCCCATAAAGGCATGACCAGACTTGCTGACAGATTTTCGGCAAAAAACTCCGCCCGATGGTATAGCTCCTGTTTCATATCGGATTCGGTTTTGAAATAATAAAAAAGAGAAAAGCCTGTCAGGACGGCTGTAAGTGTGAAAATCAGAATGATGCTCAGTTTTACCTGAATGCCTGATTTCCGGTGATCGGATGTTTTTTCCATAACGCTTCTTATCTCCCATTTGATTTTTGAGTTCAGATTTTTAAAGGTACATGCCCCCTGACTTTCATGTACCTTTACCGTCAAAATCAGGCTTATGGAACGAGATATTTTTGTCTGACTGCCTCAAACACGCCCTTTTGTTTTGCACGATCAAAGGCTTCCTGAAACTTCTGAAGCTGGTCTGCCGGGATGGATTTTTTGGAAAATCCGAAATAAACCCAATCCTGACTGATTACAAACGGATGAGCTTTGAAATTTTTATAGAGCGGATTGGTTTTAATCTGATAAAACGTATTGTACCCATAGCCCAGAAAACCGCTGATGCGTCCTGATTCCAATAGTTTCTCATTTGAATCTACTTCCGTTACTTCGGATAGTCTGCTCTTCAATGCTTCATCCGCCGCCCGTTTTTCCTCGAATGCTTTTCCATAGACTCTTCCCCGTTCAACGCCGATTGGCTTGGGTAATTTTTTCAGATCGTCTAAGGATGTGATGGTAAAATCAGAATCCTTTCTGACAACTAAAACAATGGTTTCATCCAGTTGCGGTCCGATAAAATTGATAAAAGCTTTCCGTTCATCCGTGATGGTCATGTTCAGCATCATATCAATTTTGCCTTCCTGCATGTATGTAATCGCTCGTGCAAAAGGCAGAGACTTGTAGTTCGGCGTATAACCTGCTTCTTTCAGCAAGGCTTCCACCAGTTCAATGGATAATCCGTTCCACTTCCCTTTTTCATCCTGTATAAAAAAAGGAGGATACGTGTTTCCTTCAGGCACTCTGACGGTAACTTCAGCACAAAATCCGGCATTTACCATCAGAAAAACGATTATGCCGATAAACAGAGCAATCTTTTTCATGTTGTTCTCCTTGTTGTCATTGATTATCAGGTTTTTGATTTTGAATAACATCAGCCCGACTCCGACTATTCTGATTCTTATACCAAATCGCTTTCAAACCCACCTAACCCCCCGGCCCCCTTCCCTGAAAGGGAAGGGGGAGACATCCCCTCTCCTTTCAGGGGATGGGCGGGGGAGGGGTGCTTTGATAGCGAATCGGTATTATATCGTATTTTCCGAATATAAATCAATAACTGTTTTCTAAAAGCCGGGTTATGATAAGAAAGCGATACAGATACTGAGGGCGTTTTTACCGAAGTGTAACTTTTTAAAAAAACTTGGCATCACCCCAAACCTGATGTATTAATAAAAACAGAACTGGTAAAAACCGAAGAGTAACATAAACAGCAGGGAG
>DYRC01000241.1 GCA_020718925.1 Desulfonema limicola | reverse complement strand
ACATTTTTTTCGATTCTGATGTTTAATTTCAATCTTTAAAGAGGAATGTATGAAACGTTTGATAATTGCTGTTGTGCTTGCTGTTTTGGTTACCGGATTTGCTGTTGTAGCAGATGCTGCTGATTTTAATGAAAATTCTGCCAACATCACCAACAAATATCTGCCGTTCAGTCTGGGTAAGGCGCTGGTTTTCGCTTATATAGACAAAGCAACCTCCAAGCCGGATGGTAATTATGTGTATTGGCATTGTGCAGGTTATGACATTGTGGACGGCGTGAAATGTCTTAAAGTGAATGTCTTAGGGAGAGTTTTCAAAACAACCGGAGAATATATCTCCAATGTGCAAATAATTTATTGGTACGCTCAGTCTGTTGATGGCAGTGTGTATCTCCTTCAGATGGCTCAACTCAGCGGCGGGAACACTGCCAGTGCGGTGATCATTCTGGGTAAAGCAGGAGCGATGTTGTATATGGGACCTGAGGCTGCTGTGGCTCAGGCAGCGAACAAAAGCATAACCACAAACACAGGGCTTGGAACATTTAACGGATGTTTTGAAACGACTACGACCAATATGGGTACAATAACTTTTGCACCCGGTATAGGTCCTGTAAAACAGATTGATCCGATAGGAGGTATTACGGAATTGACAGGTTATGAATTTCCCCCCAGATTTCAGATCGGACTGCTTGACATCAACGGAGACGGCAAGACAGGTTTGGAAGAAACGATTTATACGCTTCAGGTTGTTGCCGGATTACAGATGCAGGGTGTGTTTGCTATGGCTTCTGATGCTTTTTCAAACAGCGGGGCGATTCCGAAAAAATATACCTGCAATGATGCAGATGTTTCTCCGGCTTTGTCATGGTCAAATCCTCCGTCAGGCACTAAAAGTTTTGTGCTGATTATGTATGATCCTGATGCTATTCCTGTTGTCGGTTACACATACGATCACTGGCTGATTTACGATATTCCTGCTTCGATAAAAGCTTTGTCGGAAAATGCCGGGGCATCGGGCGGGGCAAATCTTCCTGCCGGTGCAAAACACGGAATAAATTCAGTTCCCGGCAATCAATACGGCGGACCATGCCCGCCTTCAGGAAATCATCGGTATTACTTCAGACTGTATGCGCTGGATATAGCAAATCTGACGCCTGTGAACACCAACAAAGCCGGAATCGAAGCTGCTATAAGCGGTCATGTACTTGGGCAGACCGAGATGATCGGAACTTATCAGGCAGGCAGCCGGTAAAACAAGGGAATCGGATAGCCGAAGGTGATGTTTAATTTCAATCTTTACAGAGGAAAATGTATGAGACGTATCGCTTGTATGATGTTTGTTGTGTTGTGTGTGATGGTCGGCAGTGCCTATGCTCTGGACATCACAAGAATCGAAATCAATCAGGCATTGGGCTATCAGAAGAACAATAACCTGAACTTCGTAGCAGGCAAAGACACGGTAATTCGGGCGTTTCTGTCCGAAGCAGTTGTGGTGAATGCCGCTCAGACATGGGCAAAGGTCAATAAAGACGGCGCGTTGGTGGTTCAACTTGAGCCGAAATCATCGGATACAGCCAGCAATGTCGTGGATTTTCTATGTCCGACCCGTGATGTCTGCGGCAATTGGTCTGCCGGGACTTACACCTTTGAAGTCAGCGTCAACAATGTGGTTAAGAAAGAACCGGCTGATGGCAGCACAAACACTTATGTGTTCAAAGAACGCAAAAAAGTCCGTGTTCTGGCAGTGCCTGTAAAAGCAAATTACAACGACACTGTGATGCAGGTTTCAGGTGAGGCTTGGAAAACTTCATGGAATTTTATGTCCTCAGTATATCCCGTAGCTTATAATGCGATCAGTTGGACAGTGGGACAGGAATTTGATGCTTCTGATTCAACATATAATCAGCAAACTGATGCAGGACAAAGTAATCTTTGGAATGGGCTGAACAATCTTATGCCATCTCACTGTAAAGCTAATCCCACAGCAGAAGGATGTTATGAGATGATAGTCGGCTTTATCCCTGAGTGTATCTCCGAAGGAAACGGTTTGAGCACTTGTGGTTATACTTATACATCTCCTTCTACAATCGTAGCGGCAAAACAGGATAATGTTCAGTCAGTTGTTGCCCATGAAATCGCTCATACTTATGGGGTAGGAGATACTTATAGCGGCGGAACTTTCCGATGCAGCGTGAATCCGGCTCCTGACGGAATGAAAGGAACGGACTGGGATACTCAGAATCAGGTCAGTTGTTCCGCAGGACGGATATTGTATCCCGGTTCTCTCGGTTCGACATTGATTCCGGCATCTCAGGATCCGTATGAAGTGAACGGACGGGGCGCACTGGGAGATATGGCGGATTATATGGGCAGCAGCGGCAGTGATCAGAAGATTTATTGGACAACTCAGGATGTTTATGACCAGTTGTTCAATCAGTTGGCAACTGTTTCCGCCCGCTCTTTACGCGCAGACAATACGCAGCGGATGATAGATTTCTCAGGTACCATCAGCAGCACCGGGAATGTCGTGCTTCATCCGTGGATTTCTTTTATAGATACCGCAGAAGTGGCGTGCAATACCAGCGGGGATTATACGCTTGCGGCAGTGGATCAGAGCGGTCAGGTATTGGCAAGTCAGGCATTGAATGTTCAGTTTTGGGTGCTGACAAATCCGCCCAAACAGATTGATCCGGCTCCGTTTAACGGCGCGATGTGTTTTCCATCCGGCACGGTGAAATTTCAGATCAGAAAAGGCAGCGCGGTGCTGAAAGAAGTGCTGGTCAGCAAAAACGCGCCGGTCATTACCTTAACTGACGCGCCGACCAATCCCCAAGACAAATACACCATCAAGTGGACAGCCAGCGATACGGATGGCGATAACCTGACTTACATGGTGGAATATAACGATGATGTAAGCAATTCCGATTCCCAATGGATGGTCTTGGCTGCCGATCTTGACAAAACTCAATGGGAAGAAGATTTTAGCCTGCTGCCCGGCAGCAGTCATGCAAAAATTCGCGTAACCGTATCTGATGGCATTCTGACCGGGACTGCTGAAAGCGCGGAATTCAATGTGCCGGCAAAAGGTCCTGAAGTCTTTATCGAAATGCCGGAATGGGGCATCTCATACCAAGAAGGCGAAGATATTCTGCTCCAAGCTGAAGCTTATGATCTTCAGGATGAGTGGCTTGCAGATGACAACTTGGAATGGATTTCCAATATCGGCAACAAAAGCGGCAGCATGGTCATTGGAAAAGGTACGGAACTGATCGTAGATGATCTCAAACCCGGCATTCATACGATTACGGTCAGAGCAACGAACAGCGCGGGTAAAATCACGATCAGCAACGCGATTACGCTCTCTGTCGGCAATGAGATTCAGACTCCGGTATTGAATGTCTCTGTTTCCGGATCGACTGTAACGCTTTCATGGACGGCTATTCCGAATGCAAAATACAAGCTTTTGTATAAATCCGACCTTAATGCAGATTACACAAGCCTTGATGTCGGAAACCTGACCAGTCTTTCAGGAGCATTGCCTGAAGGCATGATTCTTTATGTGGTGGTTCAGGCGTATAATGACAATGCGATCAGCAATCTTTCAAATAGCGGATATATCAGTATTCCGGTAACATATCTCAATGTCGGGCATCTGAACAGCGATTTGAAACTCAGTATTCCCTGCGCTCAGTTTCAGGGAAAACAGTATCAGTTGATACTCAACTATTCGCCGACTTCGGCAGACCAGACCATCTGGAGAGCAGACAGCACTCTGTTTAAGCAGATTCAGAACAACCCGACCGCGTGTCTCGCTATCGGGAATGATCTGAAACTGAATCTGAATGCGGAATACGGCGGCGTGGTTTATGAGTTCACATTGAATTATGGCGAAAATTCGGTTGATCCGTTTGTTTGGAAGATGGATCTGAACACGCTGAAGAAAAAGTAATAGCAAATTGCTTTCAAACTCACCTAACCCCCCGCCCCCCTTCCCTGAAAGGGAAGGGGGAGACATCAGCAGTACTCCCCTCTCCTTTCAGGGGAGGGGCCGGGGGAGGGGTGTCGTGAACAAGGGGTTTTGTAACGCCCCTTGTTCAACATCAGAAAAAATCAGTATTATTTCAGCAATTCTATTGCTTTATTTACCACATTTTCTACCGTGAATCCGAATTTCTGCATCACGATATTTCCGGGCGCAGATGCGCCGAAGCCGTTCATTCCGATGACCGCGCCTTTATCGCCGACATAGCGATCCCAGCCCATAGAAATTCCGGCTTCAATGGCAAGGCGGGCTTTGATATTCGGCAGCAAGACCGAATCTTTATATTCCTGAGAACATTTTTCAAACAATTCCCAGCTTGGCATATTCACGACTCTTACGGCAATGCCCTGTTCTGCAAGGCGATCTCCGGCAGTCAGTGCCAATTGTACTTCTGATCCGGTGGCAATCAGAATGATTTCCGGAGGCTTGCCGTTGAAGTCAGACAGCGTATATGCCCCTTTTTTCAGATTTTCTGCCGATGGATACCGCTTTCTGTCCAATATCGGAAGATTCTGACGGCTTAAAATCAGCGACACAGGACCTGACGATGTGAGGGCAGTTTTCCATGCTTCAACGGTTTCTGCGGCATCCGCAGGGCGAATCACCGTCATGCCCGGAATGCAGCGCAGACTTGCCACATGCTCCACAGGCTGATGCGTGGGACCGTCTTCGCCGACCGCAATACTGTCATGGGTCAGAACATAAACCACCGGCAGTTTCATCAATGCCGCAAGACGCATGGCAGGGCGCATATAATCGGCAAAGACCAGAAAAGTCCCGCCGTAAGGTTTGACGCCTTTGTGCAGTGCCATACCGGACATAACGGACGCCATCGCATGTTCGCGCACGCCGAAGCGGATATTTCTGCCGGAATAATCTGTTTTCTGAAATTCTTTTGCGCCATTGATGAAGGTATTGTTTGAGGGCGCAAGGTCAGCCGAACCGCCGATCAACGCAGGTATTTTTGCAGCAAGCGCGTTTAAGGCTTTTCCCGAAGCGGCTCTTGTGGCAATGCTTGACGTGCCTGCAAAATCCGGCAGCCCCGTGTCCCATCCCTGCGGCAGAACACCGTTTAACGCATCTGCCAATTCTTTTGCCAAATCAGGATATTGCGCCTGATATGCCGCGAATTTTTCTTTCCATGCAGCTTCAAAAGCCGCGCCTTTGTCAACACAGGATCGGCATGATGCTATCGGATCATCCGGCACACAGAAGCATTCATTTTCAGGACAGCCCAGATTCTTTTTGGTCAGGCGGATTTCCTCATCTCCCAGCGGCGATCCGTGTGCTTCATGCGAATCCTGCTTGTTCGGACTGCCGTAAGCAATATGGGTTCTGAGCAGAATCAACGAAGGCTTGCCGGTTTCAGCCTGAGCTGTTTTAATTGCCGTATCAATCGCATTCAGATCGTTGCCATCTTCAACTTTCTGCACATGCCAGTTATATGCGTCAAACCGCCGCGCAACATCTTCGGTAAATGTAATCTCGGTTTTGCCTTCGATGGAAATTTTATTATCGTCATAAATGCAGATCAGTCTGCCCAATCCCAGATGCCCGGCAAAAGAAGCTGCTTCAGAGGCAATGCCTTCCATCATATCGCCATCTCCGCAGATCACATAAGTATAATGATCAATTACCTCATGCCCCGGACGATTGAACCGGGCGGCAAGATGACGCTCTGCCATTGCCATGCCGACAGCATTTGCAACGCCCTGCCCCAAAGGACCCGTGGTGGTTTCAACACCCGGCGTATGCCCGTATTCAGGATGTCCGGGAGTTCTGCTGCCCCATTGGCGAAAATTTTTAATATCTTCAAGGCTTACGTCATAGCCCGTGAGATACAGCATACTGTACAGCAGCATGGACGCATGACCGCCGGACAACACAAAGCGATCTCTGTCATGCCAGTCGGGATTTTTCGGGTTATGTTTCATAATGCGGGTCCACAGCGTGTATGCGGCAGGCGCAAGTCCCATCGGCGCACCGGGATGTCCTGAATTGGCTTTCTGGATCGCATCCATTGCAAGGGTTCTGATGATATTGACACACATCTCGTCTGGTTTTGCCTGATCTTGCGGCAAACATTCGGTCATTTTTCTGTTTTCTCCTTTGAAAGAATTTATGGCTATTTACACCGCAATTGATTTTATTTCAACGGTAAGATGAAAAAGATAAGGACAGACTATGAATGGGAAGATCAGGATGGTTTCAAAAAACAGGCTATATTACGTTTTTTTGTGTTTTTAAGGATTTTTCTGCGGTTCGCTGACGGACAAGTATAGCGTTTCCCTATTTACTTAAATACT
>DYRC01000024.1:16160-23356 GCA_020718925.1 Desulfonema limicola | reverse complement strand
GGGCAATCACAGGGGATTGCCCCTACAAAATCAATTGCGGACAGGTACTTAGTTGACTATCAGGCAGCGACATCATTATTCGGTTGTTCTTCGCTTTTACGGATTTCTTTTAACAGAACAGTTCTCACTGTCCTGCGCTGTATTTTTTTAACAATAATTTCATAGTCATCCGCATTGATTATTTCGTTTAATTTCGGCTTTTGGTTATGATAGAGTATCAGACCTGAAAGCGTACTGTATTTATCGCTGATTGTAAACGGATGCGGTAAGTACTCATTGATGTCTGTCAACGGCTGCATTGCCTGAACAATGAATGTATTATCTTCTTTCTTTTCTACAATCGGTTTTTCATTATCATCTTCGTCTTGTATTTCGCCGACCAATTCTTCTAAAATATCTTCCAATGTTATAATCCCCTGGGTTCCTCCGAATTCATCAATAATTACAGCTAAATGTATATGCTGCTTCTGAAATTCTGTTAATACGTCACTTATCCGTTTTGTTTCAGATACATAAAAAGCAGGATGTAATAAATCTGTTATCTTAAACTCAGGATTTCTGTAGTGTTCTTTAAAAATATCTTTGGCGTAAACAATACCTACGATATTATCTATTGATGTCTGATACATCGGAATACGCGAATAGCCATTTTCCAGTATTTTTTCTATGATTACCTTTACAGATAATTCAATATCAAGAGAAAAAATCAACTGACGGGGCGTCATGATCTGTTTTGCATTATGGTCGGTAAAGTCAAACGCATTTTTAATTATTTCATAATTTTCTTCCTGTATTTCTCCGCCGTCTCTACTTTGTTCCACCAGCAGCCTTAACTCGTCAACACTGTGAATTTCATTCTCGCCGACCGGTCTGATGCCTATGATATTCAGAAAAAAATTTGATAAAGCGTTCATTAACCAGATAAACGGGCGGAAAATCATAAAAAACCAATATAAAGGGTATGAAATGACAAGCGTTGTAGGTTCGGATATTCTGATAGCAACGGATTTTGGTGCTAATTCTCCGAAAACAATATGCAATACGGTAATAATAAAAAATCCGGCTGGTAACGAAATTGTATGCAGCAATTCCTGCGTTATTACAATATCCAATGAACGCAATATTGCTGCTATTATTTTTGCCACAACCGGCTCACCTATCCAGCCAAGTCCGAGACTTGCAAGCGTTATTCCTAATTGTGTGGCTGAAAGATAAGTATCTAAATGATTGATGATGTGTTCTGCTTTTTTTGCAAATACATTCCCTTGTTCTGCTTTCAGGTGAATTTGCGAATATCTCACTTTTACAATTGAGAATTCTGCCGCAACAAAAAAACCGTTTAACAGAACTAAAAATAGGGTTAAAAATATTCCGATGATCATAATTTGACTCCTTCAAACCTTCTTTCCATGCCCATTCACCGAAATATTCCACCTCTTCAGCTCTTCAAGCAGCCGATAATCCGTCATATCGCATTTGATCGGCGTAATGGTAATGTAATTTTCAGACAAGGCGTTCCCGTCAGCATCCGGGTCTTGTCCGAAAGTGTGTCCCAAATCTCCGCACAGCCAATGATATGTGCCATTTCTGGGATCAATCCGGTTTTCAAAATGCTCGGAAATCGGTCGGATGCCCTGATGACTGATTTTAACGCCTTCAATCTGATTTAGCGGCATATTCGGAATATTGACATTGAGCATTGTTCCGAATGGCAGACCCTTTTCAAATGTATTCCGAGCCAGTTCTTCGGTAAATGCGGCTGCCTGTGTATAATCTTTCACATCAAAGCCTTTGACAGATACCGCAATTGCCGGAAGTCCGTACAACGCGCCTTCTTTGGCGGCTGCCACCGTGCCGGAATAATTGACATTAATGCCGACATTTGCGCCCGGATTAATCCCTGAAATAATCATATCCGGCTTTTGCCCCATAATTTCCTGAATGCCGAGCTTGATACAATCTGCGGGTTTTCCATTGACCGCATAGCCTTCAAACCCGCAATAACTGAGCTTTTTAGCACGAAGCGGCTGATATAACGTAATTCCATGACTGACCGCGCTCTGTTCCCGATCCGGCGCGACCACCGTTACCGAATGATGTTTTGAAAATTGCCTGTAAAGCGCCCACAAGCCTTCTGCGTAAATGCCATCATCATTGCTTAATAAAATTTTCATTGTAACTCAAATATCCTTGTTTCGGAAGTAAATCCCATGCCTGTTCTATCACGCGCCCCATAGATAATGCAATATCAAGTTTGGGAAGATGATGAAGCGATTGCCCCCGCATCTCATCAAGTGTTGCTATGCTCGTATCTTTGAAGGTAAGAACTTGAAACTTATCGCTATATTCAGCCAGATACCGACATAGCTTTTCAAATCGCCGAATCACAACCGTTCTTGGTAAAATTTTTTTATATTGAACATCTGCCGGATTCATAAAACTGAATGAGTGCATCAGGATTGTGATATGACGCGGACCTTTTTCAACAGCTTCTTCCAAAACCCGCCGCATCTGAGCAAAACTGACGCCGTTAATATCCAAGGGGCGATAACGCATACCGCCTTTGAAATTCGGCTCGGAAAAGTTGGTTATCGGAAATTCCCATATATTTCCAATCTTTTCAGCATCATCAATATCAATCCCGTTTAATCGGCAATCTCCGCCTAAAAATGTCTTGTTGTACGAACTATCCACCAGAAAGCCGGTTTTTTCAAGCGCGGTCAGCGTGTCATGATTTGCGCCGAAATTTCCCGCTCTGAACGCAATCACATTGGGCGCGCCATATTTCATCAGAGTTTGTCTGCCATCAGTCAGAAACTCAATCTGCTTTTCCAGAGGATAATCACTGATCATATCCGAAAACTGCCGCTTCATGGGATCAGGCGTTGTGAAATTAAGATAATTGGGATGAAGATGCAGTTGCACATCATGCCCCCGCCCCAGTATATATTGACAGACCGACCGGCTTTCTTCTTCTCCGAAATAATATTTGTTCAAGACTTCCAGAAAAAAACAAACCGGCAGCCCGTATCGCTCTCCGATATCCATGATTCGCGCAATACCGTAATCTTTTTTGCCGACCTGATAAAAAATTCTCCGATCATTGCCCACCGGTTTGAGATTGCGGTCTCGGAACGCGCCGCCGATGCTGTGTTCCGTATCTACGGTAATGAATACATTGACCTTTGACATGCGGATTTCCTTTGATTTTAATATTTTGTTCTATTTTGTTGTTGTACGGCATGAGAATACAACAGGAGATACTCTATAAATATATGGCATCCAAGTTGATTTCCAATTCAGGCAGCACTGTCATCCGCATCAGCCCTTTTCCTTCATAAATCATGGGGATTCCGTAAGCGCCGTTTTCTTTGAGCGTACGAACAATCAATAACTTGTACGTCGGATCAATAATCCAATATTCTTTCACCCCATGCTTTTCATACAGGGATAATTTTCTGATCTGATCGTGTGCAGCAGTTGAAGGAGAAAGTATTTCCGCAATAAAATCAGGCGCACCCCGACAGCCGCGATCATCCAATTTGTCAGGATCGCAAATCACCGAAATATCCGGTTGAACTACTGTTGAAACATCATCATCTGCTTCATCTGCTTGGGGCAGACGGACATCAAAGGGCGCAACATAAACTTCACAGGATTTGCCTATCAGAAAATTGGCAATCTGTCTCAACAATTCCCCTGAAACTTTCTGGTGAACCCGCGAAGGCGCCGACATATCATAAATAACGCCGTCAATGAGTTCTGTGCGAATATCATCGGGCCAGCTCAGATAATCACGATATGTGTAATATTCTTCCGGTTTGAGCAATGCAAATCCCATGAGCATACTCCGTCAGCTTGCAGATTGTCGGGCAGCTTGCGCCAAGCGGATTTTTTCTTCCATACGCTGGCGTTTGGCATAGCATTCTTCCGCTTTTTGGATAAGCTCTTCAAGAGCGGTCGGCTTCATCAGATAATCGGTCGCTCCGCATTTCAAGCCATCTACCGCAGATTCCACCGTAGCATGACCTGTCAGCATGATGACTTCGATAAGCGGATATTCGGTTTTGATGACTTTGAGCGTTTCCAGCCCGTCCATTCCCGGCATCTTCACATCCAAAATCACCACGTCAACATCTTTTTGTCTGAGATGCTCCAATGCCTCAAGTCCGCTTGAAGCCGTAGTTACATCATAGCCTTTTCTCTCAAGAAGCTTCTGCGTGGTGGAAAGAAACCGCTTTTCATCATCCACCAGCATTAGTCTCATTTTTTCCATGAATGGTTCTCCCCTTATTATCACTCACTTTGTCAGGATTAATTTTTATTCAGCGTAATTCTTGCTTCTCTGTTATCATTCAGTCGAATCTTCTGATGATGAGCGTTTTTTATCGAAAGAATCGAAACGTAATCATTTTCCCATTCTCTTTTTGCTTTAAGTCGTTTTTCAACATCATCTCGTTTTTTTTCAGGGAGAGCTTTAAGTGTTAAGGGATTGGGAATACTCTGAGTAGATATTTCTTCCTTTCTGTAAAACGTATAAAACATAATAGCTCTAATATCGGATAATCCTAAAATTCCCATAAATGCCAAAGCGTTAAGCAGCCCGCCTTCAAACTGAAGCTTGATTTTATTATTCCAATCATCTGCTTTCACAGTTGATTTGCATTCAATGATATGAAGTTTGACGCTCTTCGTATCTATAAATTCAAAAAGAACTGTATCTGCAACCTTTTGTTGTTTAAGATATTTAATGCGTTTCTGACTCTCAAAATTCATTTTAATGACATCGTTACTGACTTCACAGAATATTGTCGCTTTACCATCCTCTTGAGCTTCTTTTACAATAATCTGCTCTGAATGGCGTTCATAATGATTCGGATCAATCCATTTCAGCCGTTCTTCAAAACTTTCAGTCAGCATCTTCGCTCCCCGCCTCTAAATGAATTGCTTCCTCAGAAAGTTCTATGATTGCTTTATTGAAAGTCGGCGCAACAAGTCCGTTTTCTGTCTGCTCAAGCGGCACAACATCCGTCTTCCCATCTTCGATATTAAACTGATAGGCTTTAATATCTTCCGGCTTAATGATTTCATCATCCTGATAAGACAAATTTTTCAATTTTTGAATACGCTTTTCGGTCGAACCAATCAGATTGTTAAATTGCTGAAACATCGTATCGCTATGCGTGGTAATCCAAACTTGAACTCCTCTGTTAACCAGCTTCACAAGATGCTTGGCTAAGATTCTCTGTGCCTCAAGATGCAAATGAGATTCGGGTTCTTCAAAAACCAGCAAATTAAACTTAGATAATCTGTCTTTTAAAAAAATAATCAGCGGTGCAAGCTCCGTAACCAGCGAAGATGTTATGTAAAGCGGCATAAGATTCGTCGGATTTGATTCAGGCGCATAATAAAAACTCTGAGTCTGAGAATTTTGTACAATTCTACCTTTGAGAAGATGCTTTTCCAAAGATTCGGCTATATCTGCAAAAGGAGCTTCTGGGGACATCTCAGCTTGAATAAGTTTCTGTAAAAAACGGATAGTTGGCAAAGCGAATGTTGTTTGCACCTCCTGTTTATCCAATCCCCACCGATTCATCAACTCTGCAGCCAAAGATTTATAAGACAGCATGAAGCCGGTTCTGGATGCCGGGAGATAAACGGAATGCCGGGATTCTGTATTTTTATCTGACTGATTTGAATAATTTATATTTAATTTTCCGATATTTATTTCTCTGCTAGAAAAGATTTTTTGTACCAGACTGTCTTTCTCACCGTTGAGAATCTCATCAGAAATATACTCCGAAATCCCCCACAGCAGCGAAGCTATATAGCTTTTCCCCGTGTTATTTTCCCCCACAAACAGCATCATCGGCGCGACTTCAATGTCCGCGCTTCTGATATTGCCGAAATCTTCAACATGCAGTGTCCATCGGTTTTTCATAAGATTACCTTGCTTTTATCAATTATATCGCCATCGGCAGCCGAATCGTGAAGGTTGTTCCCATGCCTTCCTGACTGTTCACCTGCATGGTGCCGCCCATGTGATTGATGATGCCGTAGCATACGGAAAGCCCTAATCCTGTGCCGCGTCCTACGGGTTTTGTCGTAAAAAACGGACTGAAGATTTTCTTCAAGTTATCAGGGCTGATACCGGCGCCGTTATCTCTTACCATAATGACAGCAAAACGCTTTTCTGCATCAAGACCTGTGATGATATGCAGTTTGCCGCCCTGACTTCCGTGTTTTTCAACAATGGCATCCATAGCGTTATTCAGCAGATTCAGCGCGACCTGCTGAAGCTGCCCCGGATATCCGTGAATCGGCGGAGTTTCTTCTTCAAGTTCCCGAATAATATCAATGCCCTGAACACTGGCTTTTTTCTCTATCATCCTGATTATTTCAGGAATAAATCTGCGAAGATCGATATGCTTGAATACCGGTTCGCTTTGTCTTCCGAATTTGAGAATCGCCTGCGTAATTCCGGCGCATCGCTCGATCTGAAGCTTGATCTGATCCATAGAATCCTGAAGTTCGGCTAATGACTCCGAAGGCTTGAACTCACCGTTGTCTTTCATTTCGGAAAAAATCATTTCAATCAGCGATTGTTCGGTACGGATAATCTGAAGCGGATTATTGATTTCATGGGCAAATCCGGCTGCCATTTCTCCGAGTTCGGCAAGACGGCTGGCGCGGATCAACTGCTGATTCAACTGTTCTTTTTCAGCATCTGTTTCTGTCAGATGACGCAGAATATGGTTGGTCAGATAAACTGCCAGAATAATGACTGCCATGCCGCCGATGATGACCGTCATAATAATCAGATAAAACGCAGTATGAAGATAGCTGAACGCATCAACTTCTTCCAATCTCACTACCAGCAGCCAATCTTTGTTTTTAAGCCATGTCGTGGCATAGAAAAAGGTCTCGCCTCTCTCATTTTTCTGATTAAAGGTCTGAACGTCGAGTTTGGATTCGGGAATGCTCAGACTTTCAGACGGTTTAGCCATGAGATTACCGCCGGATCGCCGATCCGTCTGAAGCACCCCGTCGGTATTGAGAATATATGCCTCGCCGGTTTTGCCGATACGGACTTTTTTGACCAGATCATTGAACACAAAACTGTCTATCGTGGCGCGAATCACCCATTTTTTGCCGTTTTCCTCGCGGGCTACGGCAATGACAAAATGCGGCACCTG
>DYRC01000024.1:13144-16060 GCA_020718925.1 Desulfonema limicola | reverse complement strand
CGTTCTGCCAGAAAAGAATCAATCATCTGACGGTGATCTTCGACAATCCTTTTGAGACTGGCAACCGTACTGGTCTGCAAAGAGGTTGTGAAATAATAATATCCGATGCCGAAAACAATGATAAACGGGATAAGCGGGGCAAGAATCATGCTGAGTAGGATGATTTCCCGAACGGATTTGTAATGGTTCTGTTTTGTCATCATATTTCGCCTGACACCTGAAAAGGTTTTATTTTTTTCAAACAAGATTCAAACTGACATTCTTAAAACTCCATTTTATATTCTGAAATATCATTTTTCTCAAGAAAATTCGGATCTGCGTTTTATTGTGCGTATGCGCCGCTCAGAATATCATCTATCCGGGTACAGAGCAGAAATCCTTCTTCCCATTCGTAAACTCCGCTGACAAGATGTTTTTCAGGAATCCATTCCGAAGACGCGGCAGGTGTGCAGGGAATCGGAAGAGACAACATCCTCAGTCCGGCTCCGGTTTTTATCATGGCACGTTCCTTTTTGCCCTCCCCGCCCCGCACGGTCAGCAGCCGGTTAGCATTTTCGATATTCAACATATCAAATCCCAGACATTCTTCCATAGATATGACCGGTATGATGCAGTCCCGCCAGCGGACAATTCCCTTCACATAGCGCGGAGAAAACGGCACCGGAGATACGGGAATTTCCCGAATAATATCTTCCACCTGACGCACACTGAACACAAAATATATTTTTTTCCCAAACACGGTTTGAGTCAGAGCCGGAAAAATAATAATTTTCATGCTTTTTTCCCATGTCCTTCCAAAATTTCCCGAATCCGATCCACGCCATGCGCGACAGAATTCTTCAACGCCTGACTAAGCCCTCTGACTAAAATATCTGCCACCGCATCTTTCCGGACAATCTGATTCATCATTAACTCCAGCCCGTCAGGCAGGACAGGATGACGGACATATCCCATTCCGTCAGGATTCAGAATAAGAAAGGGGCGTTCCTCAAGCCATAGAACCTTGGGAAACCATTGCGTGGCTTTTCCTTTGAATATCGAAGGCAGCAATTCGATCTGCCCGGAATGAACCGACACCACGCGGTCTATCCGATCCACCATCAGCGCCATTGCCTGATCGCAGACGCTGACAATCACAATTTTTTTGCCGACAGCATTCTCCGATATGCTTTTTTCTCCCAAAACTTCGGAAAAATCGCACAGCGGAACATCCTCATCGTTTATCATATATGCTGCATCATGTCCGTCTTGTCTGATCATAGACGGCATCGCTCTGTGAATGCTTCTGAGCATGGGCAGTTCAAGTCCGAAATGTTTGCCGCCCGCCGTAAACAGCAAAATTTCTTTCATACTTTCACCTTTATCGCCGCAGGAGACTTTTTCAGCGTCTTTTCGGTCAGCCATCGTCCGATCTCTGCCGGAGAACCTGTATAATGAACAATTCCTTTCTGAATCGCGCTCATAGGCATGCTGTCCACCACGCAGGACTCGGAAGATTGTGCAAACGTCATTCCTGAGCTGCTGTATATGGCTAACAGTCCTTCCGCGCCATCGTGTCCCATGCCGGAAAGAATCACGCCTATGCACCGGCTTGAGAATATCCGGGCTGCGGACTGCATGGTAACATCAATAGAAGGGCGATGTCCGTTGACTTCCGGCGCACTGCTGAGATGAACACAATGATCGGAGCTTATCAGAACATGCCGATTTCCCGGAGCAATCAGCACAGTTCCCGGAATCATCGGGGAACCGTGAGAGGCTTCTTTTACCGGAAACGGAAAAATGCGCCCGAACTGAGACGCCAGTATCGCGGTAAATCGCTCCGGCATGTGCTGGACAATCACCATCGGAAAATTGAATGCCGGGTCCAGAGAAGAAAGCATTTCTTTGAGCGCAAGGGGACCTCCGGTGGACGCGCCGACCACGACAATACGTTCGCTTGCAAGTGCTGAAGAAACAGGGACAGGGGGGGGAGAAATTTTCCCTATAATCTCCGGTTTTTTCAATCGGGACGGGATGGTACGAATCACCTTCACACGGGCAGCGGATTTGACTTTGGCAATGAGTTCCCTGCGAAGTGTGCTTTTGGGAATTTCAGCATCCGGCGAATATTTGAAAATAAAATCCACCGCACCGATAGAAAGCCCTTCTTCGGTCCTTCTGGCGCCCTCTTTGCCTACGCCGCTGACGAGCAGCACCGCTGTCGGACATTGTGCCATAATCTGCTTTAACGCGCTGATACCGTCCAATACCGGCATATCCAAATCCAGTGTCAACACATTGGGTTTGAGCGTTTTAACCGACTCTACCGCCTCTTTACCGTTATGCACGGTTTTGATGACGCTGATAGACGGGTCAGACTCCAGATATTGTTTCAGCAGTCGGCAGATAAACGGAGAGTCGTCTGCAATAATTACACGAACAGGATCGGACATTATGAACTTTTACCATGAAAGTGTTTTTCAATAAGAGATAAAGCATACTGAAAGCTTAGGTTGAAGTCAATGTTTTTTAAGCAGTATGAAATTATCCGTTGATTTTTTCATATAGTTATACTATTTGTTTTTTTTGTAATCATCGTCTTCTTCAGGAGAATCCGCACGTCTGTAAGATCGGCATCAGCCCTCATTTTTCTTATTGCTTTTTCCGATAGTATTCGCTATGATACTTAATAGTGTGTGCAGAGATGCAATAACGCTTCAAACGAACAGCAAGCGGCAAATTTGCTTATGGAAAGGCTTAATGAATATCATTTATTTTTATCAAAAAATCTGCGGGCGCTACGCGCCAAAAGAAAACACACACAGCAGACAGCCTCAGACTTCGCTCCGCTCAGTACTTCGGCAGTCCGCTGTGCTTGCTTATCCTTGCTTGCTCACCTGAAAGCCTGCTGACCTATTGGGAACGAACCAGCCG
>DYRC01000024.1:3182-13044 GCA_020718925.1 Desulfonema limicola | reverse complement strand
TACAAATCGTTTCATACTTCCTCCTTTGGTTAAAAAACAAAAAGCCGCCCTCCGATACAATATCGGAAAGCGGGTTTTCAATCTCGAATCATCTTTCAGATGCCACAGCAGGACATGCGCGTCCAAGAGTATATTCATTCCATATACTCCCTGAAATCTTCCGGAGGTTCGTCAAAATCATCCGCAATATAGGTGATAATCCCTTTGCCGGAACCCCGTTTCAATGAAAGCCTTTCCGTATCTGTCTCGGCAGAGACTTCTTTTTGAAAAAACAAACGGTATGCTGCTGATAATTTTTCCATAAAACTATTATCCTGTAACAATTCCAACTGTTTTTTCAGGTTGATGATAGTCTGGTTCATCAGCAGATATTCATCTTCGGGTATTGTAATCGTTTTCATATATCCTCCTGATTTTTCAAAAAAAATAGTATAAATAAAATGGTTTGTCAAGGTTTTTTCGGAAATACGAAACTGAAATCAGAGCTGCCGAATTTTTTCTTATTGCATTTTCCGATAGTATTCGCTATGATGTCTGGTGGCGTGTGCGAAGGAATGCTCACGCCTTCTATTTTTTTCAGAGAGGACTTAACAATGCCGAAAATCAAGACCAACCGATCTGCCGCGAAACGATTCAAACGCACGGCAAGCGGAAAATTTGCCTATGAAAAGGCGTACGGAAGCCATATTCTGACTACCAAAAGCCGCAAGCGCAAACGTTCCTTGCGGAAAAAACACATGATTCATAAAAGTAACCTGAGAGAACTCAGATTGCTGCTGCCAAACAGTTGATAAAGGAGAATTGTCATGCGCGTAAAAGGCGGCGTCAAAGCCAGAAGACGTCATAACAGAATATTGAAGCTTGCCAAAGGATTCACCGCCTCAAGCAGCAAATTGTTCACCGTAGCGATTAACCGGGTACAAAAAGCGCTCAGATATTCGTATCGGGACAGAAAAGTCAGAAAACGTGATTTCAGGCGGTTATGGATTGCCAGAATCAATGCCGCATCCCGGATAAACGACATCAGTTACAGCAAGTTCATTCATGGGCTGAAAAAAGCCAACGTGGAACTCGACAGAAAAGTCCTTGCCGAGCTTGCGATTTCCGATCCGGGCGGATTCAGCCAGATTGCAAAAATGGCTGCACAGGCATAAGAATATTCAGGAGCTTATGTGAAAACAATAGCACAGATCAGGGAAGACGCGCTGAATGAGTTGAATGCGGCGCAGGACTCCGAAACAATCAGAAATTTGTCTGTCCGCTATCTTGGACGGAAGGGAGTGGTAACGCAGTTTTTGCGGAATATCTCTGCCCTTCCGCCGGAAGAACGCCCCCAAGCCGGAAAAAAAGCCAATGAACTTAAAATCGAATTGGATCAGGCGTTTGAAGCCGCGTTGAAAAAACTCGAAGATGCGTCTGCCGCCGATGATCGCATTGATGTATCGCTGCCCGGTCGTCCTGCATATTGCGGTGTGCTGCATCCGCTGACGCAGATCACCCGTCAGATTTGCGATATTTTTGCCCGGCTGGGCTTTGATATTGCCGAAGGTCCTGAAGTGGAGAGCGATTATTACAATTTCGAGGCATTGAATACGCCCAAAGATCATCCGGCGCGGGACATGCAGGATACATTTTATGTGTCTGATAATATTGTATTAAGAACGCAGACCTCTTCGATGCAGATTCGGTTTATGGAAAATCACACGCCGCCGGTCAGAATTATTGCGCCGGGCAAGGTTTATCGCTGTGATTCAGACATCACGCATACGCCTATGTTTCATCAGGTCGAAGGACTGCTGGTGGATGAAAATATTTCTTTCGGCGATTTGAAGGGAATGCTCACCACCTTTGTTCATCAGATATTTGATGATCAGACAAGTCTGAGATTCCGCCCCAGCTTCTTTCCCTTCACCGAGCCGAGTGCGGAGGTGGATATTCTGTGCGTGATGTGCCGGGGCAAGGGCTGCCGGGTATGCAAACAGACCGGCTGGCTGGAAGTGCTGGGTTCGGGCATGGTGCATCCGGCAGTATTTGAAAATGTGCGCTACGATACCGATAAATACACGGGCTTTGCATTCGGAATGGGCGTTGAGCGGATTGCCATGCTCAAATACGGCATTGATGACATCCGAAGATTTTTTGAAAATGATTTCAGATTTTTAAGGCAGTTCTGATATGAAAGTAAGCATAAGCTGGCTAAATGAATATGTTCCTGTTCAGATGACGCCCTCTGATCTGGCTGATGCCCTGACAATGGCGGGGCTTGAAACAGAGGCATTGTGGAATCGGTATGAATACTTAAACACGGTGGTCGTGGGCAAAATTATTCGCGTAACGCCTCATCCGAATGCCGATAAACTGAGACTTTGTACGGTGGACATCGGAGATCGTCAGATTTCGGTAGTTTGCGGTGCGCCCAATGCTGCTGAAGGCATGTTGTCCCCGGTCGCGCTCCCCGGAACGGAATTTCCGAATGGCGTGGTGCTTCAAAAAGGCGTCATCCGGGGACAGGCGTCTGAAGGAATGCTGTGCAGCGCAGGGGAACTGATGATTGGAGAGGATCGGAGCGGCATTATGAGCCTTGATCCCGGTCTGAAAATCGGTGAGCCGCTTCACAAAGCTCTGAATCTTTCGGATATGTCTATGGAAATCGGGTTGACGCCGAACCGCGCGGATTGTCTGAGCATTGTCGGCATTGCCAGAGAAGTTTCTGCTATTCAGAAAACACCATTGAAATACCCGGAAATTGTTTTGCCGCATCTTCAGGGAAATATCTGCGATCTCACGTCTGTGAAGATTGAATCGCCTGCTCATTGCCCGCGCTATGCGGCGCGGTTGATTACAAATGTCAGGATTGCGCCTTCCCCGTTCTGGCTTCAGGAACGCCTGATTTCCGTAGGGTTGAAGTCCATCAACAATATCGTGGATGTAACCAATTTCGTGATGATGGAATTGGGGCAGCCGCTTCATGCCTTTGATTTTGATCATCTTGAAGAAAACCGGATTGTGGTTCGGACCGCAAAAGAGGGTGAAAAATTCACCACCCTGGATAAAAAAGAACGCACATTATCTTCTGATATGCTGATGATCTGCGATGGCAAAAAGCCCGTAGCCGTAGCCGGAGTGATGGGCGGACTCAATTCGGAAATTGAAAATTCCACCACACGGGTATTGATTGAAAGCGCGTGTTTCAATCCGACCAGCGTTCGCAAAACCGCCAAGCGGCTGGGACTTGGCACAGATGCGTCTCATCGTTTTGAGCGGGGCGTTGATCCGGATGGCGCCATCAGAGCGGTTGATCGGGCTGCTCAGTTGATGATTGAAGTCGGCGGCGGAACCCTGATTTCCGGCGTTATTGACGAATATCCCGGAAGAATCGAAATTACGCCTATCAGCCTGAGTGTGAAAAAAACAAATCGTCTGCTCGGAACTCAGTTGAATGCGGAAAAAATCGGAGAAGTGCTGAAATTTGTTGAGTTTGACGCAAAAATTCAGGATGGCGATACGCTGTCGGTGTTGCGTCCGTCTTTCCGGGTGGATGTGTCAAGACCTGAAGATTTGATGGAAGAAGTGGCAAGACTTTGGGGATATAACAATATTCCGACCACCTCGCCCATGCTGCCGATTGAAGCCAAACTGCCGGGGCAGGCGATTGTTCTGCGCGAAAATATCCGACAGATAATGAGCGGGTTCGGATTTTCCGAAGTCATCAATTACAGCTTTATTGCCAAAAATTCCTGTGATCGGCTCAGATTGGCAAATGATGATCCGCGGCGCGGAATGCTTGACATACTGAATCCGATTTCCGAAGATCAGGCAGTGATGCGGACATCGCTGATTCCCGGGCTGCTTGACACTGTGCGCCATAATCTTTCTCAGCAGTTGAAAACGCTCAGACTGTTTGAAGTCGGAAAGACATTTATCTCGTCAGGACAGGATAAGCTGCCGAAAGAAACCGAATTTCTTGCTGCATTATGGACAGGATTGCGCCATGATTCCGGTTGGCATTTTCAGGATGCTGACTGCGATATTTACGATCTCAAAGGCATGACCGAAGGTTTGCTCAAAGGCTTGAATATCAAAGATATGCGTTTTACGGCTATGCCGGATGAGCAGTGCAGTTATACCCGCCCCGGATACACGGCGATGATACTTGCCAAAGATACGCCTATCGGCATTATCGGGCAGGTGCATCCTGAAGTTTTAACGGCGTATGAGCTCAAGCAGAGAGCCTTTATCTTTGAACTGAATATGGAAATGCTGCCGGAATTGATCAGCGGCGTTAAGCAATCCCAAGCCATTCCCCGGTATCCGTCAGTCTCCAGGGATGCTACGCTGATTGTGAGTAAAACTGTTGAAGGCGCAAGACTGCTGGAAGGTGTGCGGATATCTGAAGAAAAGCTTATCGAAGATGCGTATCTGGTTGCGGTGTATGAGGGACAGCCTATCTCCGAAGGCAAAAAGAGCGTTTCTTTCAGAATTGTCTATCGCTCCGATGAAAAGACGCTGGATGATGAAACGGTCAATACGGTTCATCAGAAGATGATTGCTCAACTGATTACCTCGTTCAATGCTGATTTGCCGTAATGATTTGCTCCCTCTTCCTGTGCGGGAGGGAGTGAATATTCAGAATGCGGTCGGTTAGTTATGTCAGCACCGTCCCCAGCGCAATCGGACACCCCCTGAGAAAATCCCTGATATTCAACCGCTTGCCGGATTCGCCCTGAATTTCTGCAATTGAAATAAGCCCTTTGCCTGCAAGTTCATCTAAATATCCCTATTTTTTTAATGGAATATTATAAAATTTGACCTTGAAATCTTTTTCAGCAGAGCAATCTATTTCAAGTACTTTTATCATCTTTGCTTGTGATGAAAACTGGTCAAATGAAAGAGCAGCTTTAATAGGAATATCTGTAATAAGTACGTTACCTGTGTAACTGCCCTCCCTATTACCAAGAATTATTTTTACTCCTTTATATTCACTTCCTGAATCATCAAAGACTCTAGAGCGAGCAGAGTCAATAGTGAGATTTCTGTCTTTTTCTTTATTAGTAATCAGGAAAGAAAAGCTTTCCTTTTGACCTGATACCGGAGATTCTTTGAGCTCAAAAACAAATCCACTTGCTTCAACGATCTGTGTTCTACCTGACGGTGTGGGCGTTTCAGACTTTTTGGAAGGCTCTCCTTTTGGATCAGGTTTTTGTTCGATCTTCCCAGCAAGCAACTCCTCAATCGCTTTCGTTTTCGGGATATTTCCTGTATCAGCAGTAATGATTTTTGCAGATTCAGCATCCAACACCTTTAGCGAAAGCCTGATAGTATCTCCAAACGGTGTAATAGTGCCTGCAAGCAATGCGTTTACTCCTGCAAATTTGCCCAACTGTGTTGCTGTTTGAGGGTCTATCATGCCGGTTACGGAAAGCTTATGTTCATTAATAATGCTTTTCAGATGTGTTCGATCCACAACTTTAAACCCTTTACCCATGCCTGCAAGTTTTACTGAAAACTCTTCAGCAAGAAATCTTCCGAGTTCGGTTACATTTCCCTGAAGGTCTGTAAAATCTACAACCGCAATCCTGTTCTTGCCAGTCTTGGCAATTTTCTCTGACATAACACCACACAAATCGCTCACTTCTTTTTCATAAGCTGCTGAAAACGAAGAACTGAGCAAGAAAAAACTCATTATAGCAATACAAAACAGAATCCTTTGAAACTTCATGCCTTTCATCTGAAAACCTCCTTATTTTCTAATCGTTGCCATTATTTGGGGTTCAAGAATATTAAGAATTCTTTCAGATGCCAATTTTTCAGCTTCAGCTTTTGAAAAACCAGCGCCCGGTTCTGATACATCAAAATATCCTTTACCATTTCCTGTCTTTGAAGAGATGATATTGATTCTGATCGAAACTGTTGCTGTTATCATCCCTTGAAACTCAGAGCCTTCGTTATAGCTCGCTGAACTTTTTCCCAAAATCAAATAATCACAATATTCTGATAATTTCAAACTCTGTATTACTTCTGCGTCTCCATCGAATATTTTATCAAAAATGCCGTCAATTACAAATTGATTAGTAAACAGAGATGTAGTTACATTTATTTTGTTTTTGTTCAGGCGTGCAGCAACTTTTTTGCTTATATCATGAATAGAGTGGTTTTCAATATCAATAATAATAACAGCAATTTTCATAGTTTCAGTTGATACGTCATTTTCAAACGATTTTTCTACATTAAAATAATTTATTAGAATTGGTATCATATTAAGAACTCCGACAATCAAGCCCAAAATCAAAATGTTTTTAATAACAACTGCTTTTGCAGCCGGATTATTAGATAAATTTTCTTTCCGATATTGCAAATATGTATTATAAAGCCCGATAAGGCTTACGATGATATTTATAATAACAAGAATGTTTTTTGCCATTTCAATGCCTTCGCTTTTAAACTTAATAGTGTTTCAGATTCAGGCAGCCTCTTTACATTCATACGATTGTATCAGCACTTCTGCCGGAATACTGAGTCCTGAATATAATTTCCGTATCATTTCCAAAGAAAGCGGTTTTTTCCGATTCAGAATATCGGAAACATAAGAAGATTTTCCGATATACGGCTCTAAATCATTCCAATGCAGCCCCCGGCTTTCCATATAATAAAAAATCGCCTCAACCGGATCAGGCAACGGAATAGAGTAGTGCTGATTTTCATAAGCTTCTACAAGTGTTGTTAAAATTTCAAGCCGATCTCCTTCCGGCGTATCTGGTTCGGCATCAAAAAGCAGCTCTGTTTCTTTCAGAGCCGCTTCATAATCTTTCTGTGTTCTGATCATCGCAAAACCGTCCCCGCCGCAATCGGACACCCCCTGAGAAAATCCCTGATATTTAACCGCTTGCCGGATTCGCCCTGAATTTCTGCAATTGAAATAAGCCCCTTGCCGGTTGCAACGCGCAATTCATCTGAAAAGCTTTCAATTACCGTTCCGGGCGGACAATCTGTTTCTTTTTCAATCACGCTGACCTTGAAAATTTTCAGCCGCTTTTCTGTGTAAAATGTGAATGCCCCGGGCCACGGCGTTACGCCCCGAATCAGCGTTTCAATCTTTGCGGCGGGCATTGACCAACGGATATGACCATCCTCTTTTTTAAGCATAGGCGCGTAAGTTGCAGAGCCGTGATCCTGCGGAATGGGTCGGATATTCTCAAAATTATCAAGCGTTTTTATCAATAAATCAGCACCGATAACCGAGAGCCGATCATACAATGACGCAGCGGTGTCATCCGGCAGAATCGGCGTTTTTTCAATCAGCAGAATGTCGCCGGTATCCATGCCTTTATCCAAAAGCATCGTGGTTACGCCGCTTTCTGCTTCACCGTTGATAATGCCCCATTGAATGGGCGCGGAACCCCGATATTTTGGAAGCACCGAGCCATGAACATTGATCGCGCCGTATTTAGGGATTGAAAGAAGTTTTTCAGACAAAATATGCCCGAATGCAATCACCACAAAAGCATCCGCTTTGATATTCCGCAATTGCGCCTCAAATTCATCGGTTTTCACAGACTCAGGCTGAATGACCGGATAGCCGAATTTCATTGCCGCTTCTTTAACCGGGGGCGCAATCAGGGCGCGTCCCCGTCCTTTGGGGCGATCCGGCTGAGTTACCACCAGCGCAACATCATGTGAACTGTTATGAAGCGCGGTCAGGGTCGGGACAGCAAAATCCGGCGTTCCCATAAATACGATTTTCATTCTGATTCTCCGGCTTTTTTAGAGACCAATTCATCAATTTTTTTGCCCAGGGTTCTTAAATGCTGCGCCATCTGTCCGGCTTTCTGATACCGTTTTTCCCGATTTTTCTCCATAGCCTTGTCAATAATCGTTGCCAGCGGTTTTAAGATTTTGGGATTGATGCTTCTCGGATCAGGATGCGGCACGTTCATAATCTGGTGCATCAGGGCTGCGGGGCTGTCTCCTTTGAACGGCAAATCTCCGGACGCCAACTGAAACAGCATCACGCCCAAAGAAAAAATATCGGATCTGCCATCCACTTTCTCGCCTGAAATCTGCTCCGGAGACATATAATGCGGCGTACCTTTGACAATGCCGGTCTGGGTCTGAGACGATGCGGTAATTCTCGCTATACCGAAATCGGTAATTTTGACCACGCCGGTTTTCAGCAGCATGACGTTTGCCGGTTTGATGTCGCGGTGAACAATGCCTTTCTGATGCGCGTATTCCAAGCCATCTGCAATATCTGCCACATATTCAATGACCTTCCGCATGGGCAGCAGATGGACTCTTTTCGTGTATTTCTGAAGGTCTTCGCCATCCAAATATTCCATCGCAATATATGCCAGATCATGCTCTTCTCCGGCATCATAAATGGTTACAATATTCGGATGCGACAACGTTCCCGCGCTTTCAGCTTCCCGGAAAAATTTCTGCTTGAGCACCTGTGCTTCTGCTTCCTCAAAGCCCTCACCTATCTTGAAGGTTTTGATGGCAGTGGTGCGGTTGATGCGCGGGTCCTGCCCCAGATACACAATGCCCATTGCGCCCTTGCCGAGTTGTTTAAGCACTTCATACCGCCCAAGCTTGGGTTTTACATCGCTGACCGTACCGAGTAGCGGATCCCCGGACGTTGTTCCGGTGAGAAATCCGTCTCCGTAAACCATGGTTTCGCTTGCCTGTTGCAGCTTTTTTGTGCGGGTTCCGATATCTTTGAACTTGGCATCATGTTGCGCGATATATTCATATACTGACGCAGCTTTGTTGAATTGGCGCTTTCGCTCATAATCCAATCCCAGATTGTAAAGAACATCTTTCATCTGAGCATCTACCGGCACTTTGCGGAGCTTGTCAAATGCCATATCCAACATACCCTGAGTCTGAAACGACAGCCCAAGCATCCGATTTGTTTCGGCAGACTCGCCTTCTGCTTTTTCTTTGCCGGTTTCGCTGGCAAAAAAATTCAGCGTTACCACGCCCAAGTATCCGAAAATCAACTGCAATACCGGATAGGTGATCTGAATCCATAACCCTTTGGATACAAAGAGATATGTCGCCCCTCCGATAAACACGGTCAGCAGCAGGGCAAATGCCGCGCCGGACACAATGGCTTTCAGGCGCGGAAGAACAAAGGCAATCACGCCGGATAAAAGCAGGATCATAGCGATTCCCGCCCATTTATCCCACGAAGGCTGGCGCACGAATTTTTTATTGAGAAGAGACCAAATCGAATTGGCGGTCAGTTCTCCGATGGGCATCCGCGATGCAGTCGGTGTGCTGACCGGATTCATCACTCCGGCGGCTGACGGACTGACCAGAACGAGTTTTCCCTTGAATACATTCGGCAGAATTTTATCGTTGACCACATCAAAAAAGGAAAACCGCTTGAACGCGCCTTCAGGTCCTTTGAAATTGATCAGAAGCTCGGATTTGGCTGTGGTAGAAATGTCTGCCGCAGAGCCGAGTTGAACTGATTCTCCCAATGTTGCCCGCAGGCTGTCTTGGGGAAGATTCAGATACAGCGCGGTCAGTTTCAGCGCAAACGAGGGAATATACAGCCCTGAATAGCGATATAACAGCCGATCCCGGCGCACCCTGCCGTCACTGTCATACGCGATATTGACATGCCCTATGCCTTTTGCCGCCTTTAAAAATGCAGGAATCGGCATGATCATGTCCTGCCCTTCGGGAAAACCGGAAATATCAGCATTTTCAACATCTTTTACAGCCAGAGCAATAATCTCCGGCGTGTTTGCTTTTTTCTGCTCCGAAGCTGCGGACGACTCTTTGAGATAGACCGGCAGCACCACTTTATTCGCCGCCTGAATAGCCTCTTCAAGCTTCCGGTCATTATCCAAAC
>DYRC01000024.1:0-3082 GCA_020718925.1 Desulfonema limicola | reverse complement strand
ACCACTTTATTCGCCGCCTGAATAGCCTCTTCAAGCTTCCGGTCATTATCCAAACGATTCATCGCCTCAAACATTGCCCGGTAAATCGCGGATTTGGTTTCTCCCTGCTTTTCCATAATGTCGGTCAGGATTTTAAGTTCCCTGAACCCGCTGTTTTCTTCTGCCTCACTGTAAATAAAATTAAGCCCGATAATCTTCGGATCGCCTGCATTGATTTTTTCAACGCTTTTGGCAATCAGAGAGCGGGGCCAGGGCCATCGTCCTAATTTTTCAACAGAATCATTATCAATATCTACGATAACAATGTCATCCGCCCCTTGAGGTTCAGCCCGCATCCCCATTCTGAAATCATAAAACTTGTACTCCAGCGCATCGAAAAAATCAATACGAACCAGCGCAAGTATAAGAAACACAAGGCTGATGGCAAGTCCGCAAACCACCGCCGGTTGTTTTTTCAGTATATCCATCGTCATTTTCTCCTGCGTATTTCATGGTGATTTTCTTAATCGGTATAATGGATAACCTTGCTTGTCAAGTAAAAAGCGGCAATTTTCTTTTTGAAAAAATTATGGTGATGCTTTGAAAACATCAGATTGGAAAAAGAAAACCCTTATTCCGTGTCTGCAAGATAAGGGCTTTTTAATTCCGTATCCGGTTTTTATCTTCAGGCGTTCCCTTCAACAACCTCAATCTCGTCCGGAGTCAGGTCGTACAGCTTATAAACCCAATTATCTATTGCTTTATCCGTATGATCTATACGGCGTTGCAAAGAGTCTTTTTCGATTTGCTGATTTGCTTCCTGCCTGCGTTTGTTCAATTCAAGCATAGTTTCGACCAGTTTTACAAGTTGGTCGTGGTGCTGTTTTTGTTTTTTTTTAGATAAATCTGAATTTGGAAAAGGAATTTTTTCTGTTGCTGGGTTATCAAACTGCATTGTGCGTATTGCATTTGCAAAAATAAAGCGATAAGCATACCAACTTATCAGGTTTGAATTAATAATTCCCAAAATAAATTTTGAATTATATTCACTTATATTCTGCAACTGATTGATAGTATCCACAATAACAAAATTTTTATCTTCTAATGCGTCTGATGTTGTTGCGATAATTATAATTCGTGGTTTGGGATTCATAACGTGTGCAACAATTCGCTGAACAAGAATAGAATTTTCTTTAATGAATGCCTTATCGTCAATAACAAACTCTTTTTTTATTTTTCCTTTAGCGGTTTTTGAAAGATAGTAACGCTGAATTTGTTTGCCTCCCAAAACCTGATAATCTCCTTCTTTAGAAATATGTTTTTGAAACATATCACCTCGTTGATTTTTTACAAAGTCGTTTAATACTTTCTCCTGGTTTTTAATTTTTTGACCTGCAATGATTTCTTTTTCGCTTAAACCATTCAAAATAAAATTAAATTGTTTGCAAAGTTTTTTATCTGTTTTGCCTGTTTTAACAATATCAAATCCATTTCTAATGCTTGAATCAAAAAATGTTGTTGATGAATTTTTCTGACTTTTGCAAATACACATTTCTAATTTTACTTCTTTCCAAACTTTTGAACAATCAACTATTTCGGTAATATCCTTAATTATTTTATCTCTTGTTTTTGCCCAATTCGATGCAAACGTAAATGATTTCGGTATAATATACATATTAAAACCATTGTCTTTCAACAATATTTTTGCCTGCATTAAAAATAATGCTGCAGTATCGGTATTACCAATTTTGTATTTCTTTTCTAAATAAGCTTGTTCTGTTTTCATTAATTCCGCACCATAAGGCGGATTTCCAATCACGCAATCAAATCCGCCTTGCTTAAAAACTTCCGGAAATCCTTGCTGCCAATCGAAAACATTTATTTTACGTTCCTGTTTCGGTGTAAGTAACAGATCATCATCGTAAAAATCAGGTGCAATCAGCGAATTGCCGCATTTTATGTTGCAGGTCAGATCAGGCAGAACATGCCCTGACATAAGCTCCATCTGATTTTTACTGACACTGTTATCCATCAGTTTCAGATACAGACTCATCATCGCAACTTCGGTGGCTTCGCGGTCAATATCCGTGCCGAAAATATTTTTTTTCAGAATATCGGCTTTTTTGGCAGGCGTCAGCTTCACCTTGCCGTCCGGCATAGCATAGAAATCATGCCGATAATCTTTGTTTTTCCTATGTCTGTCATACCATTTTTCATGATATTTTATAAGAATATCAAACGCACCGAGCAGAAAACTCCCGGAGCCGCAAGCCGGATCAAGAATTTTTACGGCTCCGATCTCTTCAGGCGTCATACCTCCGATTTTTTCACCGACAGTATTTCTGACAATATAATCAACAATATACTGCGGAGTGTAATAAACGCCGCCTGCTTTGCGGACTTCGGGTTTTTCCTCAACAACCGCCTTGCTTTTAGCGATAAGACGGATTTCAGAGCCTAAGAACCGCTCATAAATATGCCCGAGAATTTCAGGCTCAATCACATCGAATCTGAACGGCGATTCGGGATAGCAGATCTGGCGGATAACGGTTTTTATGAGTTTATCGTCAACCCTGATATCTTCGCTGAAATGGGGTTTGAACAGAAGTCCGTTATAAAATTCATTCAACCCGTTGAATATTTTAACTAATTGCGGATATGCCGGGGCATCTCCCTGAGCTATTTTCAGAAGTGTGTTTTCAGTTTCAAGATCGCGGTCTTCAAGATTTCTGAGAAAAATCATGCGGTCCAGAATACGCTGTACGGCTTCGTTAAGTCCGTCTTCGTTCATTTTCTGATTGAGATCGGCAAGCTTTACAGCCATCTGTTCACGCCACCTGCTTATATCATCCAGAAATTCATCATCCATTTTCCTTGTATTTTTGGAAATTTTACCGGCGAGTATGTCAAGACTTCCTGCTGACACCGCTTCTTTTGAGAAATGGCTGTAAAGAAAGTCCCATTTTTTAGGATATTGCAGATAATCAAGGTCGAATCCCTCAAGCAATCCCTGGAGCGGGTTGTTGTGGACAGGACGTTCCAAAGCGTTGAATACTTTCAGTTTGTGAAAATTTGTCAGAATCACAACCGGAGCTTTGCCGGA
>DYRC01000240.1 GCA_020718925.1 Desulfonema limicola | reverse complement strand
GATTCTATAAAAATCAATAGGTTAATTTTTCAACTGCGTAAGTCCTATAATGCTTATCGTCAAATCATTTTTTCCAAAGGGCATTGAAATATATTGATACTTTTTGTATATAAGATTATACGGATATTTTAATTTAATGACTTTGGGAGGGGTATGAATTTTCACGCTTTGGGAAAAAAGGTCTCAGAGCCTTCAAAAAAACTGGAAGTCTTTCCTAAGCCCGCGCATGTTGAAACAGTGATTATGGAAAGCGATGAAGTTACCAGTTTATGCCCGGTTACAGGGCAGCCGGACTGGGAAACCGTAAGCATTGAATACGCGCCTGATAAATACTGCATTGAAAGCAAAAGCTTAAAGCTTTATCTGTGGAGTTATCGGCAGGAAGGCGTATTTTGCGAAGCGTTGGCAGCAATGATTGCCGAAGACATAAGCAATGCCTGTCAGCCGCATTGGTGCAAAGTCAGCGTAACGCAGAAACCTCGCGGCGGAATTAAAATCACAGCATCTGCAATGATAAAAGCAGGAGAATAATGATGCGTCCGGTCATGTTAAGTTCTTTCGGTCCGCCCGCGCTTGCCTGCATCCGCAGTTGGGGAAAACAGGGATGGGCGCCGGGGCTGATTTGTATTCGCTCTGAAAAAGAAGCCGAGCCTGATTCAAGGTATCTGAGCGGCTGGATGACGCTGCCGCATAAAAAAGTTTATACGGATGATGGAATAGGGATTGTCGCTGAGTTTTTGAAAAAATTCAACGCCAGCGGAATTACCGCCATTGATGAAAAAATTTCCAAATGGATCAATCAGCACCGGGATAAGCTTCCCCCGAAAACCGCCATCTGGCTGCCGGATAATCTTATCATTGACGATGTGTTGTCCAAAAAACGACAGACCGAAGTTGCAAAAGCTGTGGGATTTGAGGTATTGCCGACCTATCTGCTGAATCTGAAAAGCGACATCTCTGTCAACCCTGAACATTTTCCGCTATGCCTGAGACCCTCAGTGCCGGGCGGTTCGGATTTCAAGGTGCATATTGTTTCTTCTCAGAAGGAGCTTGTCCGGTTTCTTCAGAGCTTGAAAATCCCCGCGCCTATCATCGGGCAGCCGTTTAAGAGTCTTCCGAATCTCGTGATACACGGCGCAAGAACCCACACCGGCGCAACGCTCGGAATACAGGGATTTCTGGTGTCCCGAAAATTCGAGGGCGTTACGCTGACCATTACGCCGGTTGATCTGCCCCCGGGCATTCATCAGAAATGCGTTGATTTTACAGATGCGTTCAAGATTGTCGGCAATTATCATTTTGAATTTTTATTCGATCCGAATACTAAAGCGGCATATTTTCTTGAAATCAATACCCGATTCGGCGGAACAACCGCAAAGGTGCTGCCCTGCGGATACGATGAACCTGTAATAGCTCTTGAATCTTACGGCGTCAAAGCTGATATTCGGCAGACAATAAAACCGGTGGTGGTTTCCAACAAACAGGCATTGATGAAATATCTGTTTTACGCATTGACGCACCGTTTAAGCCCGTTGGATTATCCGGATGAGCCGATGATGATAAAAGTTTGTAAAACACTTCGCGGATTTATGACGTATAAAGATGATGTGCTGAATCTTTCGGATATGCGGGGTTCGCTTGCTTTGTATGCGGGAAATCTGAGGGCAAAATTAATCATCCGATACTTCGCAATCCGTCAGCAATCCGCATAGTAACAGCCCGCCAACTCGGAATAATTGCCGCAACAACGCCCACCATAAGAATTGCCGCAATATCCATATAAATTGTTTCCGGCTCTACAATAAACACCGGAATCCAATTGCTGACAGCCTTTCCGAACGCTTTTACCACAGGAAAGGTCAGAGCAATTCCGATGGTGCCGCCGACAGAGGTGATGACAAGCGATTCTCCGAGAATGAGTCCTAAAATATGAAATGCTCCGAATCCCAGAGTCTTGAACACCGCGTATTCTCTCATGCGCTCCCGCACAGACATTGCCATTGTGTTTGCCACGACCGCCATGATAATTACGATTACCATAAACGATACGAGCCGGATAGCCGTGAGAATGGCTTCGCTGAATGAAACAAAGCTCATCTGAAACGCTTTTTCGGTTTCGGTCAGGGTTTCCGCATAAGAGTTTTTAAATAATCCGTCAACGGTTTGGGCAATGCTGGCGGCTGAATCTGCTTTTGCAATGCCGATCATGTAAAATCCGACCATATCTGCCCGCCGGGGCGCGGATTTTTTCACGGTTTCATTCAGATAATCCCAGTGAAAAAAGAACTGCGTTTCATCAATGGTCTCATCGCGCCCGTCATAAATGCCGCGCAGCACAAATTCCCAATTACCGGGGAATATCGTGCCTTTTAAGGTGATGCTGTCATTGATTTTCCACCCGAATCGTTTTGCCAATTTCTGACCCGCAACGCAGGATTTCCGGTCTCTGAAAAATGCGGTTTTCTGCTCTTCGGAGAGAATAAATTCAGGATAGAGATTCAGATAAGTTACGGGTTCTACGGCAAAATTGGCAAAAAAGTTTTTTTCTTCAATATAAACCCCGCCGAACCAGTTGCCGTAAGATACGATGTTTACGCCATTGACTGAGCGGATTTTTTCTTTATAGGAAATCGGAAGGGAAAAAATTAAGGAAATGGCGTTTCTTGTTACCAAACGATTTGCCGAAGAAGCGGCTACGCCTGCGTACCACGCGCTGATGACGGTGCGGAGCATTCCGAAGGCAAGAATGACAATGCACATGCCTAATATGGTAAGCGCGGCGCGAAGCTTTTGCCTGAAAGCGTTTTTAAAGACGAGTTTCAGTATCATTGGCAAGAATCCCCTTGTCCAGATACTTCATGGAACAGGCTCTTTTTGCAGCGCGGGGGTCATGCGTTACCATGATGATGGTTTTCCCCAACTCCTTTGATAATCGCTCCATGAGTTGCAGCACGTCTTCTGCCGATTTTCTATCCAAATCGCCGGTGGGTTCATCCGCCACCAGCAGCGTCGGATCCGTTACAACGGCGCGGGCAATTGCCACGCGCTGCTGCTGACCGCCGGAAAGCTGGCTAGGATAATGATCCATGCGATCCTCAAGACCGACCAGACTCAAGGCATGTTCAACATGATCTCGGCGTTTTTTTTTGGATAAATCTGTCAGAATCAGCGGCAGCTCGACATTTTCATACGCACTGAGAACAGGAATCAGATTATAAAATTGAAAAATAAATCCCACATGTCCTGCCCGCCAATCTGCCAATTCGGTTTCGGAAAGCAGGGTAATATCCGCATCGCCGACAATGATGCTGCCCTGATCCGCCTGATCTAATCCGGCTATCAGATTCAAAAGCGTACTTTTCCCCGATCCCGAAGGACCCATCAGGGCAAGAAAATCTCCGGCGTTGATGTCGAGCGTAATGTTCTGAAGCACCGGAATAATCTGACTTCCGCGCCGATAGGATTTGCTCAACTCTTTTATTCTGACAACGGGCGTTTTGTTTTCCATGATTATTCCGAAATCTTCACCTTGATTCTGTCTGTCATTTTATCCAGAGGAGATATGACGATTCTTTCTCCCGCCTCAACGCCGTCAATCACTTCGGACATGGTTCCCAATTGTCTGCCGATGCGAATGGCGCGTTTTGTCGCAAGATTATCTTTTACTACAAAGACAAAACGCTCTTTATTGTGAGTAATAATGGCAGAAGACAGCAGCGTTTTAACAAATTTTGTTTCTTCCGGCAGAACTTCACGCGATAAAAATGCCACTTTCGCGCCCATTTCCGGCAGAATCTTGGGATTTTTATCAATGAACGCAATCTTGACCATCACAGATGCCTTGCTCCGGTCTGCGGTCGGCACAATGGTATGCACTTTGCCGCTCAGACGGGCATCCGGCAGCGCATCCAGACGGAGTTCACACGGCTGCCCGATTTTCACCTGCCCGATATTGGATTCGGAAACATCCGCCTCCACCTGCAACGAATCCATATCTGCTATCGTAACAACGGAGGCTTTGGCATTTGCCGCAGCGCCCAGCGGCGTAACAATATCGCCGACATCGGCATTTTTCGTCAGCACCACGCCATCAAACGGGGCTTTGATTTCAGAATATCCGAGCAAAACATCCGCTTCCCTCAGTGCCGCTTCGCCTGCCCTAAGCGTTGCCTGCTGGGTATTGACCACTGCTTTTGCGATTTTGTACTTGGCAAGGGCATTATCGTATTCTGCCTGCGTAACCGTGCGCTGTGCCAAGAGCGCGTTATTCCGGTTATAGCTGACAGAAGCATTATCCAAGTCTGCCTTTGCCTGATCCAGCGCAGACCGGGCAGCCTCAACATTGGCTTTTGCTCTGTCCCGTGCGGCTGTCGAATCGTCATTTTCAAGACGGGCAATCACATCGCCGGCTTTTACCCGCGCACCTTCTTCTACGGCTAAAAATACCAGACGACTTGTGATTTTCGATGCCAAGGCAGCCTTGCGCTGCGCCACCACATAGCCGCTGGCATTGAGCAGCGTAAATGTCTGAGACGGATAGATATTCTGGACAATAGCCGTCTGTACCTCAACCGCAGGCGTCAGAACGCCCTTTTTATAAAGAACTCCTGCGCCGATAAGAACAAAAAGTAAAAATATCAGGAGTCCGTATCGTTTGTTTGTTTTTCTGCGCGATGAAATTTTCGGCTTTTCAATCCGCAGCTTTGAGAGATCGTTATCCGGCATATAAAAATTTTCCGCGAGCGTTTCTGAACTCGCCGTTTTCATAAATACGAATTTTTCCGCCGCCGACCAGATGCGCCGTTACCTGCTTAGGTTCGGTATTTACCAAATCCCAATGCAGCGCGGAATCATTGAGTCCTAATTTTCGTTTCATGGTTTTGGTCAGGCGTTCAGGATCGCCGTCAAAAGTATCTGAATATGATGATCCCAGCGCAATATGGCAGTTGCCATAAGTTCCGCCGAAATTTTCATCAAACAGCGTGTTTGCCATAAACTGATCTATTCTTGAAAACCGCCTGTCTGTCAGAGAAAATTCGCCTACTTTGTTTGCGCCTGAATCTATTGCCAATTGCTGTTTAAGAAAGTTCTCACCTTTTTGAGCAGACATGTCAACAACTTTTCCTTTTTTAAATTCAAGCCGGATGCCTTCGACATAATTGCCGTTGCGGTAAGACGGCTGATCCGCAAAATAAACGCCTTCGGTTTTGCGCCAATCCGGAGACAGAAATACTTCAAAACTGGGAATATTATGCCCGGAAATGCCGAGCCATCTGCGCTGACTGCCCGGAGCAATGTTCAAGTCCGTATGCTCAGATTGAATGTGAAAAAAACTGACATCCAATCGGGTGAGCCAATTTTTTAACGATGCGGTTTGTTTATAAATCTGCTGCCATCGCTCAACCGGATTATCGGTGTCTAAAAAACATGCCCGAATAATCTGATGTCCGTAAGTATCCAGCGGCAATTTTGCATGGTCTGCCTGCTCCTGAGTCGGAAGGGCGCAAAGCGTCCAACTGAACGCGCCTTCTTCCTCGCGTCGATCCAAGATTTCTTTGAGATATTTTCTGGACACTGCGGCTTTTCCGATTCTGTCCGGCGCAACATCGCTTAGGTGCGTCATGGATTCCGGCGCAATCAGATAAATGCCCGCGCTGATTTTTTGGTACAATTCTTCATCCCCCGGAACCCGGAAATTCAGTTGGCTATCGCGGGATTTGTGATAAAAACTCCGCTCCATCAACGGGCTGAAATTTACGCGCTGAACCGGATTCATACCCATTTCTATCAGGTTGTCATACAGAATTTCAGCCAGTCTCAATGCAGGCTTATCATAGCGGATCAGCACGATGTCGTTTTTTTTAAATTTCTTTCTCCGGGCAGTTTTTAATCCCCAGAGAAGAACATCCGCATAATTTTTCAATTGCGTTTCAGTGAACATATATTCTCCCTTACCGCTCTCCCGGCTGCCAAATGTAATCCGATATTCAGAAAATATCCGTATAATCTTATATACAGAAAACATCAATATATTTCAATGCTCTTCAGGAAAAAATGATTTGATGATAACCATTATTCGGAAAATATCCTTGATTTTCTGAGGTGTCAGATATAAACTGAAATGTCAGAAAAGGCTTTCCGTCTAGTATGCAAAAACCGCATGTCAGCCGGAAAAAAACTGTTCAATAACTGGTTAGGGTTGCGGGAAATTTATGGAAAATACAGAAAGAAACATAAGGACAAATTACATTTTTATTGATTATGAAAATGTTCAGCCCTTATCATTTGATCTGCCAAAGGGATACACATTTAAGGTCATTTTGTTTTTAGGAGCTAATCAAACAAAGATACCTATTGAGATATACTGATCCGATTTAGGTTTTTGTTGGCACGAATCATGCTT
>DYRC01000239.1:1351-6411 GCA_020718925.1 Desulfonema limicola | reverse complement strand
TCAGCGCGTGGAGTCATGCCAAAATCCGGCAAATTCCCGATCAGCCGGAAATTCTTAATACAGATCTGAATCTGTTCGATGACAGCGGCGCGTTGACTGTCAGATTGACCGGATTGTCTTTGCGGAAAACATCGCGGGAAGCTTTGCTGAAAAGTTTGAAACCCGATTTCTCGGACTGGCTGAGTGAAATATCATGGCAGCCGGTTGAATCCCTTCTTGAGAGGGGCAGGGGTGTGTCTCGTTTTCTCATTATTGAGAATGAGGAAAAAACCGGTGAGCAATTAGCGCAAGCCCTGAAAGCACATGAAGCTTTCTGTAATGTCGTCTCGGTTCAAGAAGTTATCGAAAACGGATTTGCAGACCAGTCTTATCAGGGAATCGTTTATCTGCGAAGCACGGACACTGACGGGCTGCTGCTTATTCTTCAGAAAATGGTATCGGTGCAATGGGTTGAAACGCCGCGTCTGTGGCTGATTAGCAACGGCGCACAAGCAATCGGGGCGGATACGACTCCTGTGAATGTTCATCAATGTCCGATTTGGGGAATGGGGCTTGTCATCGCTTCGGAACATCCTGAGTTTCAATGCACTTGTGTTGATATTGACTCTGATATTGAAGTGTTAGCTGATGAATTATTATATCCGGATACGGAAAACCGGCTTGCATTTCGTAAAGGCGTCCGCTATGGTGCGAAAATGATTCGGTATCTGCCGAAATCCGAGCCACGACCGTCAGGGAGTGTTGATTTTCCAAGCGGCGAATATCGGGTAAATATTTCCGAACATGGCGTTCTTGATAATCTGCATTTTGAAGCATTGCAGAGAAAATCCCCAAAACCAGATGAAGTGGAAATCCGCGTCAGAGCTACGGGACTGAATTTCAGGGATGTTCTGAATGCACTGGGAATGCTCAAAGGAATTGCTGAGAACATTCCTTTCGGATTTGAATGCGCCGGAGAGATTGTCAGAGTAGGAGAAAAGGTAACGCATCTGAAAATCGGCGATGAGGTAATTGCCGCCTATGCTATCGGAAGTTTGGCGGGCTTTGTAAATGTTCGCGCTGATTTCGTAACGCTTAAACCTAAGAATCTGAGCGTTGAACAAGCCGCCTCACTTCCCGGCGCATTTCTGACCGCATATTACGCGCTGCATCATCAGGCAAAAATCCGGCGGGAAGACCGGATTCTGATTCATGCGGCAGCAGGCGGCGTGGGCATGGCGGCTGTCAGATTGGCGCAACAGGCAGGCGCGGAAATTTTCGCAACCGCTTCTCCGGGCAAATGGGATTTTCTCAAATCACTTGGGATTCAGCATATTATGAATTCCCGAAATACCGATTTTGCCGCAGAAATCAAACAGATTACCGGCGGACAAGGTGTGAACATCGTGTTGAACAGCCTGAGCGGAGATTTTATTCCCAAAAGCCTTGTGGTACTGAAATCAGGCGGAACCTTTATTGAAATCGGTAAAATCGGCGTCCTGAGTCCGGCGGAGATGCGGCAGCAACGCCCTGATATTTCTTATTATCCATTTGATCTCAATGAAATTGCTCAGAGTCAGCCGGAGGTCATTTCTTCTATGATGAAAGATATGACTAGTCAAATTGAAAGAGGGCAATTCGCGCCTCTGCCGCACAAGGTATTTCATATCCGTCAGACAAGCGATGCGTTTCGGTATATGGCTCAGGCAAAACATATCGGAAAAATTGTGATTTCTCATTCGGAAATTCCTCTGATTCGTTCTGACGGAATTTATCTGATTACCGGCGGGCTGGGCGCGTTGGGGCTTAGAGTATCCCGATGGTTAGCAGAAAAAGGCGCGCGTCATCTGGTGCTGGTCGGAAGACATCAGCCTTCCGAATCCGCCCGAAAAATTCTTGATGAACTGGAAAGTTCCGTAAAAATCGAACAAGCGGATGTGGCAAATTACGAAGATATGGCGCGGGTGATAGAGAATGTCAGAAATTCTGAAAAACCATTAAGAGGCATATTTCATCTTGCCGGAGTTTTGGAAGACGGTCTGCTGATTCGGCAAACACCGGAGCAGTTTCAACGGGTAATGGCTCCGAAAGCGCATGGCGCGTGGAATCTGCACACGTTAACACACCCCTCTGTCCCCTCTCAAGAGGGGATTTCGGTGGACATGTTCGTCTGTTTTTCTTCGATAGCATCTGTTACAGGTTCGGCAGGACAAAGCAATTATGCGGCAGCCAATGCGTTTTTGGACGGACTGGCGCATCATCGCCGGGCTTCAGGGCTTCACGGGCTGAGTATCAACTGGGGTCCCTGGGCAGAATCAGGAATGGCAGCCCGCGTTGATCAGCGGCATCAGGCGCGCTGGTCTGTCAAAGCCATTAAGCCGGATTCAGGACTTGAAATTCTTGAATATCTGCTGAAACAAGACGCGGTACAAGTCGGCGTTTCAATAAAAAATGAAGACATGAAAAAAGAGAAATCACTTCTCACTTCTCACTTCTCACTTCTCACTCTCAACGCCGCGCCCCCGGAACGCCGATACGCGCTGTTAGAGGCTTATGTCCGTTCTCAGATTGCGAAAGTACTGGACATGCCAACGGATGATCAGATTGAGCCGCGCCAGCGGTTGTTCGATGCAGGAATTGATTCGCTGATGTCTGTGGAACTGAAGAATCGCCTTGAAGCTTCGTTGGAGCGTCCTCTTCGCTCCACGCTGATTTTTGACTATCCCACGACTGAGGCATTGACAAATTATCTTGCAGAGTTACTGAATCTGACACAAAACCTTGATACTTCTCAGGATTCCGAAGATTTGTCGCAAGATGATATAGCCATGCTGCTTGAAAAAGAATTAGCCGAAATTCAGAAAGGGAAAATCTGATGAACACGCCCCAAAACCATCAGGAATTGATGAAAAAAGCTTTGCTTGAAATCAGAGACCTCAGAAGCCGCCTCAGTGCCTTGCAATCTCTGAAAAATGAGCCGATTGCCATTATCGGAATGGGATGTCGTTTTCCAGGCGGTGCGGACAGCCCTGATGAGTTTTGGGATTTGCTGAAAAACGGGTTTGACGCGATTACCGAAATTCCGAAAGATCGCCCGGATATTCGGGAGTATTATCAATATGGCGGATTTCTGAAAAATTTGGATGCGTTTGATGCCAAATTCTTCAAAATGACACCCAAAGAAGCCGCAAATCTTGACCCAAAACAGCGGCTGCTGTTGGAAGTTACTTATGAAGCTTTGGCAGACGCGGGATTTTCGGCAGAAATGCTCTTCGGCAGCAATACCGGCGTATTTATCGGCATCGGCGATTGCGATTTTCCGATGGTTCGGGTGCGAAGCGAGGCGTTGAGCGATATTGACGCTTATTTTGCAACCGGCATGGCATTGTGCGTGGCAGCGGGGCGTTTGTCGTATCTTCTGGGATTGAACGGACCCAGTTTATCGGTGGATACGGCGTGTTCATCATCGCTGACCGCGCTGCATCTGGCATGTCAGAGCCTTCGCAATCAGGAATGCCGGTTGGCAATTACCGGAGGCGTCAATACGCTGCTTGCGCCTGAGATGTATGTCAATTTTTCCAAGGCAAACATGCTTTCTCCCGGCGGACGCTGCAAAACCTTCGATGCCGCAGCAGATGGTTATGTTCGGGGCGAAGGCTGCGGCGTTGTTATCCTCAAACGCATGTCCGATGCGGTTGCAGACAACGATTGCATCTTAGCGGTGATTCGCGGTTCAGCCATCAATCAGGACGGCGCGAGCGGCGGTCTGACCGTACCCAGCGGACCGTCTCAGGAAGCGGTCATCCGTCAGGCGCTTGCGAATTGCGGAATTGAACCTGACCGAATAGGCTATATTGAAGCGCACGGAACCGGAACATCTTTGGGCGATCCGATTGAAATGGGCGCGTTGGGAAGCGTTTTTTGTTCAAATCCCCGAAAACAGCCGCTGATTGTCGGTTCTGTCAAAACCAATATCGGACATTTGGAAGCCACCGCCGGAATCGCAGGTTTAATCAAAGTCGTGCTTTCACTTCAGCATCAGCAGATTCCTCCGCATCTGCACTTCAAAACACCGAATCCGCTAATGGATTGGAAAAATCTTTCGGTGAAAATTCCGACAACGCTCATGTCTTGGGACACGGACACACCCCTGCCCCTCTCAAGAGGGGATTCCCGAATTGCGGGGCTTAGCGCATTCGGGTTTAGCGGAACCAATGTCCATGTTGTGGTGGAGGAAGTGAGAAGTGAGAAGTGGGAAGTGAGAAGTGAAAAGGCAATAAAAGTGTCTTTTCAACGGCAGAGTTTTCCGATTCGGCGTGTTAAGTGTGATGTGTTAAGTGTTAAGGAAAAAAACATAACACATAACACTCTGACACATAACACATTTTTAGGGCATCGGATTGACTCGCCGCTTGCTGATATTCAATTTGAAGCTGAAATCGGCTGTGATTGTCCGGCTTTTCTGGATCATCATCGGATTTACGGAAAGGCGGTTGTTCCTGCGGCAGCATTTTTGGAAATCGCTTTGGCTGCGGGAAAAAGCGTTTTCGATTCCGGGCAGCTTGCTTTGGAAAATGTAGTTATTCATCATGCAATGATCTTATCTGAAGATGAAATTTCAACACTGCAAACAATTCTGAAATCTGACGAAAACGAGCGTTATTCGTTTGAGATATTCAGCCGATCTCCTGATAAGACATGGACACTTCATGTCAACGGCTTGATTGTAAAAGAAAAATATGCCGATATTCTGCCGACTATTCCTGAATTTGGGGAAGAACTTTCTGTTGCCCAACTTTACCGCAATTTTGAAGATTCGGGGATTCATTATGGTGCTGATTTTCAAGCTATTCAAGCTATTAAAAAAGGTAACGAACAGGTTTTCGGAAAAATCGGATTGACTGAAAAACTGCTTTCGGAATCAGGAAATTATCTTCTGCATCCGGTGATTGCGGACAGTTGTTTTCAATTGGCGGGCGTATTGTTTTCAGAAGAAAAATTTTTGCGTGTTCCGGTAGGAGTGAAACGGCTTTCTTTGTATGCAAAACCGTCCGGTTCGGTGCGATGTCTGGTTCGGAAAG
>DYRC01000239.1:0-1251 GCA_020718925.1 Desulfonema limicola | reverse complement strand
CGGCTTTCTTTGTATGCAAAACCGTCCGGTTCGGTGCGATGTCTGGTTCGGAAAGAATCGGATGATACGATTTCTTTGCTGATGTTTGATGAAAACGGAAAAGTTTTTGCCAAAGCATCAGGCTTGGCTTCAAAACAGGTTTCGCGTGAGAGTTTGCTGAAAATCTCAGAGACGCAGACGGATGATCGGTTTTATCAAATCGTTTGGCAGCCTGAGCCTCTGAAACAGAAATCTCAGCAAAACTCAGATAATTGGCTGATCTTTACGACAGATGAAGCATTTATTCCGTTGATCGGATCGGAATATCGGGACGTGGCGCATATTTCGGATGCCGCAGATTTTCTTGTTCGGATTCAGGAGCTTATCAAAAATACGGTCTCGCTTCCCCGCCTATGCGTAATCACACGGGGCGTTCATCCGCCGACTTCTGATCCGTTTGGCGCACCGCTTTGGGGATTGGCGCAGGTCATCAACCGGGAGTATCCCGAATCGAAATGTCTGTGCATAGATTTGGAGCATTTGCCCAATGATGGCGATGCTCAGGCAATTTCTGACGAACTGAAATTTTCGGATAACGAATCTCAGGTGATGTTTCGACAGGGAATCCGGCATGTTGCGCGGCTGATAAAATCCGAACCTGACAAACCGATATCCGCGCCTTTCAGACTCGGTTTGTCCGAATACGGCATTCTTGAAAACTTAAAACTTGTAACAACCACCCGTCAGACACCCGCGCCGGATGAAATCGAAATCGAAGTCATGGCTGCGGGGCTGAATTTCAGAGATGTGCTGACTGCGCTGGGAATGCTGAATGTTCCCCTCTTGAGAGGGGCTAGGGGTGTGTCCCCTGATGAGCAGCGATTCGGATTTGAATGTGCCGGAAAAGTGGCGGCAATCGGAAAAAATGTATCGAAATTCAGAGTCGGCGACGAGGTTATTGCCGCACCTGTTGCCGGAACACTTGCAAGTTTCGTAACGGTAAAAGCTGATTTCGCAGCACCGAAGCCCGAAGGCTTGAGCTTTGAACAAGCTGCCGCGATTCCGCTTGCGTATCTGACTGCGTATCATGCCTTACACAATATCGCAAAAATCCGTCCCGGAGACCGTGTGCTGATTCATGCGGCTGCCGGAGGCGTTGGACTTGCGGCAATTCGGATAGCCCGGCAGGCGGGCGCGGAAATTTTTGCAACAGCCAGCCCCGGCAAATGGGAATTTCTCAAATCCATCGGCATTCACAATATTATGAATTCC
>DYRC01000238.1 GCA_020718925.1 Desulfonema limicola | reverse complement strand
GTGTTTTTTTATCCGATTGTGCGTAATAGGTGAATATTTCCTGAAAAAGCCGCCAGTAGATATTCGGATCGTCATAGCCCTGAACTTCGAGGAAAATATCGGGTCCGTCTCCGTCAGTGCGCCTGAAGAAGCCATCGGGCCGCCGTTCGGTGCTTTTGACGGTGATGCTTTCAAAGACATATTCGCCTTCAGCCTCAAGTCCTGCCAGTTCGAAGAGACTTGCGGGTTGAAGTCTGAAAAGTTCGTAGAATAGCGGATCGGTTTTCATGTCAGACCGGCTTTGCTGTAAAAATCAGTCCGTAAAGATCCGTTGTTTGCGCCTGTAGCGGCGGCGTTGACATAATAAATCGCAGCATTTCCCAACATCGGAAACGCAAGCCCTATCATCCAAAGTGCTAAAAACGGATAAAGCATTCTTTTCATGGCTAATCTCCATGCGGGGTTGGGGGCATTATGCTCAGATAAGGAGCTTTTCAATCGGAACCGTTTTTTTTTGGGGTAGGAATTATCGAATGAATATGGGGGATTGTCAAGGGATTTTTGTTTTTATCAGCTTTATGCAGGCAGCAGAATTTCTTTACGCCGGGATTTCCTTCGCGGCATGATGAGCTTGTGATAGCCGTAATCCGGCAGAATATCGGCTTGCTATAATTAAATATCATACAGGAATCACCCACACTTCCGCCCCCTGATACAACCCTTCGGTATTCATATCAATTTCAATCAGTCCGTCAGCTTTGACCATCGTATTGATTAAGCCGGATTTGCCCAGAATCGGTTCGGCGCATAGTTTGCCATCTTTTTCAAGCAGGCGAACCCGCACATAATCCGTGCGCCCGTGAACTGAGGCGATATTTCGGGTCAGAATTGCCGGAATTTTAACTTCCCGACTGACGGCAAGTCCGCAGATATGCTCAATAAACGGTTTAACCACCACGGAAAACACTACCATTGCCGACACGACATGACCGGGCAATCCCCAAAAGGCGCAATTTCCTACTTTGGCTAAAATCGTAGGCTTGCCGGGGCTGATAGAAATGCCATGCACCAGAATTTTCGCATCAGGCAGTGAAGCCAGCACATCAATGGTCAGATCGCGCACGCCGACCGAGCTTCCGCCGGAAATCAGCACCATATCTGATGCTTCGACAGCCTGACGGCATGATTGATACAGCGCGTCATATACATCCGGTATAATGCCGTAAGAATGCGGAATTCCGCCTGCTTCTTTCACCAAACCGGCTAAGGTGTAAGTGTTGATGTCCCGAATTTTGCCAAGCCCCGGTGTATGGTCAATCGGAACAACTTCATCGCCGGTAGAAATAATTGCAATTTTGGGCTTCCGATATACAAGGACATTCTGTTTTCCGAAAGCCGCCAAAAGCCCGGTTTCCTGCGCCCGGATACGCTGCCCGCAGCAAAGCAGTATCTCGCCTTTTCTGAAATCCTCTCCGATGTCAATGACATGCTGCCCCGGCGCAATGCTTTTATAAATTTCAACAGAATGCTCATCAACGGGTTCCGTATGCTCAATCATCATTACGGAATCCGCGCCCTGCGGCAGCATTCCGCCGGTGGCAATCCGGGCAGATTCGCCGGGACCGATGCGAAATGACGGGATATCTCCCATTGCAATTGCGCCTTTTATCGTAAGCCAGCCCGGATTGGCTTCGGTGGCGCCGTAACTTGAAGACGCGCTGATGGCATAGCCATCCATAGTTGTCCGCATAAAATCCGGCAGGTCAGTATCGGAAATGATGTCTTTGGCTAAAATCCGCCCGGTGGTCTCTGAAATATCAACGTCTTCAGCCGTTACTTTGGAAAATATGCGGCGGTATTCCAAGACCTTGTTCAAATCCGTTACCTTGAAAAATTCCTTTGTCATGCTCACCTGTATATAATCTTTTCCACGAAATCCGGGTCCATCTCTTCTTTGCGCCGCCGAATCTCATCCCATTCATCCATCCGGTGTACCGATTCCATGATAATTTCCATCGTATTGATTTCTTTGACACTTTTGATATCAAAATCCAGATTGCAGTCCCGGTATTCAAAGGAGCCTTCTTTCCAGAAAAAAAGTTCCAACACCGCTTCCTGCACCTGCTGATGAATCACCTCTATCAGGGTTTCTTCGCTGATATACTTCATAGTCAACAGGACTTCGCCCAGCATTTTGCCGGATTCTTTGGATGTTTTTAATGCTTCTTTCAGCTTTTTTTGAGAAATCATGCCGTTTTTGAACAGAATCTGCCCCAGCCTCATGCCGTTGCTGTCGCTGGCGGCAATGATATTGCCGTTTTTCAGGCATATCGTGCTTTTGACATGCCCTTTGGTCAGATATAAGATTCCTGTTTTTTCTTTTGCGGAAAGCATCTGTAAAATTGTGGCAAGATCAAATGATTCAAGACTTCCCTTGAAATCAACAGAATGCGTATCTTTGGGAAAGCGGATAGAAAGCCTGAAAGGATTCCAAAGCAGATGCTGATCCCGGGTATTCCATGCCCGGATAGCCTCTTCTTTATTTTTTTCCTTGGGACCGTTTGCCCCGCATAGACAACTGACCGAAAATTGTCCGTTAGAGGCGGCAGTAACAGACATCCATATTCTGCCGCAAAACGGACAATGCTTGAACTCTTTAATGCTGTATGATGACATGGACGTTCACCCCTTTGAAAAAACAGCTAAAAAACGTTTATGAATAATAATATGCACCATGTCAATATTTCTTACATTAACAATCCTGAAATTTTGCCAAAGCAGCCTTGATAAACGCCGCAAACAACGGATGAGGCGACATAGGCGTGGATTTGAACTCAGGATGAAACTGACAGCCTAAAAACCAGGGATGTTCTCTGATTTCAATAATTTCTACAAGTTCTCCGTCAGGAGAAAGCCCGCTGATGATCAATCCTTTTGCCTCAAGCTGTTCCCGATAGGCGTTGTTAAACTCATAGCGATGCCGATGTCTTTCTGAGATTTCCTGAGAGTTGTATGCGTCATAAGCCAGAGAGCCGGACTTTAACCGGCATGGATACGCGCCCAGCCGCATAGTCCCGCCTTTATCAGACATCTCATCCCGGCGATGCAGGAGATTGCTTTTTTCATCATACCATTCCTTCATCAGATAAATCACCGGATGCGGCGTGTGTTCATCAAACTCCGCGCTGTTTGCGCCATCAAGTCCGAGCATGGTTCGGGCATATTCGGCAACTGCCAGCTGCATTCCCAGACAGATCCCGAAAAATGGGATTTTATTTTCTCTGGCATACCGGGCAGCGCAGATTTTTCCCTCAACACCGCGTGAGCCGAATCCGCCCGGAATCAGAATGCCATCCGCAGAAGACAGCGTCTCAGCGTAGCTTTCAGGTGTTATTTTTTCCGAGTCAATAAACCTGAGATTAACCCGGCAGTCATTGGGGATACCGCCATGTGTCAATGCCTCATTGAGACTTTTATATGATTCGATCAGATTCACATACTTGCCGACAATGGCGATGGTAACAGAATGCGCCGGAGACTTGATTTTTTCTATCAGGGTTTCCCATTTTTCAAGGCGCGGGGCGCGAGTCCAGATATGAAGCAATTCTATAATCTTATCATCCAAACCCTCTTTATGAAAATTCATCGGAACTTCATAAATACAGGACACATCTTTTGCCGTAATGACCGCATCCACGCTCACATTGCAGAACAAGGCGATTTTGGATTTGATGTCTTTGGACAGTTCCCGATCCGTGCGGCAGAGCAGAATATCCGGCTGAATGCCGATGCCCCTGAGTTCCTTGACGCTGTGCTGCGTGGGTTTGGTTTTGACTTCCCCCGCAGTTCCGATATACGGCACAAAGGTCAGATGGATGTAAAGCACGTTTTCCTTGCCCACATCTGCTTTGAATTGGCGCACCGCCTCCAAAAACGGCAGGCTTTCAATATCGCCGATGGTGCCGCCGATTTCCACAATCACAATATCCACGCCGCAGGACACTAAGCGGATGCTGTTTTTGATTTCATCGGTAATATGCGGAATCACCTGAACCGTACCGCCCAGATAATCGCCTCTGCGCTCTTTGGTGATGACGGAATGATAAATTTTTCCGCTGGTGAAATTGTTGTTCTGACCCATCCGCGCGGTGGTGAACCGCTCATAATGCCCCAGATCCAAATCCGTTTCAGCCCCGTCATCTGTTACAAAGACCTCGCCGTGCTGAAACGGATTCATGGTTCCCGGATCAACATTGATATACGGGTCAAGTTTCTGAATCGTAACGCGGAGTCCCCGGCTTTCCAACAAAGCGCCGATTGACGCAGACGCAAGCCCTTTACCCAGCGAAGACAAGACCCCGCCGGTTACGAAAATAAATTTTGAATTACATGACATAATTTCAAATTATCCCAAAATAAAAATATCTTCTGAAAACATGGCAGCCTTGCCCAATTCCTCTTCAATGCGGATCAACTGATTATACTTGGCAATCCGGTCAGTTCTGGACAACGAGCCGGTTTTGATCTGCCCCGCGTTGATTGCCACCGCAAGATCAGCAATAAAGGTGTCTTCGGTTTCACCGGAACGATGCGAAATCACGGTCGTATATCCGGCTTGCTTTGCCATTTCAATCGCATTCAAGGTTTCTGTAACCGTGCCGATCTGATTGAGCTTGATTAAAATTGAGTTGGCAACGCCTTCTTCAATGCCTTTGGCAAGAATTTCAGGATTGGTTACGAAAATATCATCGCCTACCAACTGAACCAGATCGCCCAGCCGATCCGTCATTTCTCCCCAGCCTTCCCAGTCGCCTTCCGCCAGCCCGTCTTCAATGGACAAAATCGGATAGACCTCAACCAGCTTTTCATAATAATCCGTCATTTCCTCAGCCGTGAGAATCTTGTTTTCGGATTTGAGATGATATTTTCCTTCGTTGAAAAATTCGCTGGACGCCACATCCAAGGCAATGCCGATGTCTTCGCCGGCAACATAGCCCGCTTTTTCAATCGCGCTCATAATCAGCTTCAGGGCGGCTTCATTGGATTCCAAATTCGGCGCAAATCCGCCTTCATCGCCGACTGCGGTGCTGAGTCCTTTTTCTTTCAGAATGGATTTGAGGGCGTGAAAGGTTTCTGCGCCCATCCGCACCGCATCAACAATGCAGGTCGCGCCGACCGGAATAATCATAAACTCCTGAATATCCAAGTTGTTGCTGGCATGTGCGCCGCCGTTGATGATGTTCATCATGGGAACCGGCAGATACCGCGCATTCAGCCCGCCAAGATAGCGGTAAAGGCTCTGTCCGTAAGCCAGCGCCGCTGCTCTTGCCGTTGCCATTGAAACGCCCAGAATCGCATTTGCGCCGAGCCGGGATTTGTTCGGCGTACCGTCCAATTCAAGCATTGCCGCATCAACGCTGGTCTGATCTGCTGCGCTCATGCCTGCAATTGCCGGAGCGATTTCGTTAATCACGTTATTTACCGCCGCAACAACGCCCTTGCCGCCATAGCGTTTGGATTCTTTGTCTCTGAGTTCCAATGCTTCGCGTGTGCCTGTGGACGCGCCTGACGGCACTGCCGCGCGTCCGATTGCGCCGCATGCCAATGTTACTTCGGCTTCAACCGTCGGATTTCCTCTGGAATCCAAAATTTCCCTTGCTTTTACGTCAATTATATCGGTCATGGTTTCTCCTTTGAATTTGATGATTTACAAAATTGGCGGTAGTTCGCCTTATTTGCCGGGCTTGCAATTTCCGCACGGTCTGTAACCCGCTGCTTCTGCTTCTTCATTGCTTTTGAATATTGTCGTGCAGTTATCACAGTCATAGTCCTTACAGCTTGCCTTGTGATAAACCTTCGTAATTGTGTTGCCGTGAACCTCTTTTATACCTCCGGTCTTTCCTGCCCGAAATTCCCACGGCGGAATCGGATCAGCCCATAATCCGACTTTCTTTGTATGGGCTTCCTTTTCCAAATCTGCAAGATTCTGATCTTTGGAAAAATCTTTATAATGCCAAGCAAGCCCGGCTTTCAAAATCTCTTCGTTCAGGCATTTCCGGTTTTTACCTTCCCCATAATAAATCCATGCCACTGTACGTTCGTACTGTTCGCTGTTCCCCTTGACTTCTATCGGCTTGACCTCTACCATCTGCAAATTCAACAAGTTATGCACAAACTTGTGAGCCTCTTGACCAAAAGGTTGTTCTATTTCCGGTGCATCAATACCGTAAAGTCTTATTTTTTCTGGTGAATCTGAATGCTTCACAGTGATCGTATCTCCGTCTGTAACTGACACGACCTGCCCTTTCCAAGTATCGACTGCGTCTGCTGTCAATGCTGAAAGCGTAAGCAGAATGCCGATAAGAACCATTTTAAGAATGCGTGAGCATGAGGTTTTCATGCGCCGTTTGTAACTGTGATTGTGAAATAAGTCAAGACAGCAATTTTTTATCGGAAGATTGATATA
>DYRC01000237.1:1465-6460 GCA_020718925.1 Desulfonema limicola | reverse complement strand
CTTACCCTTGCAGCAGGGCAATCACAGGGGATTGCCCCTACAAAATATCAAAAAAAATATCTTTCCATAACGCTCCTTTCAGCCATTTCTGATGTAATGCAATTCTGCCTATCAGAATCAGGCAGATAAAGGAAGTTTTTTTGTGGCGATAAAAAAGTTGATAAAGTTAAGATCATGTCATTGACATTTTGCTATTGTTATGAAATAGATAACCGAATATTGTAATTGCGTTTTAATGGGATTTTTATCTATGAACGTTTCAGGAGGTCAGACGTGATAAAACCGAAACATCCGGATGTTGATGACGCCATGTGGGGCAGGATTGACAAGATTATCGAAGAATACCGGGCAAGGTCCGGCGCGGTGATTCCGGTGCTGAGGGAATGCCAGAATGTGGTCGGGTATCTCCCGATGGAAATCATGGACTATATCAGTCAGGGCTTGAATGTCCCGGCAAGCGACGTGTTCGGAGTTGCCTCATTCTACTCGCTTTTTTCATTTGCGCCAAAAGGCAGACACGTTATCAGAGCCTGTCTGGGGACTGCGTGTTATGTCAAGGGCATCAAGGAAATTATTGACCGGATTTCAAATAAGTATCAGGTGAAAGAGGGGGGAACATCTGATGACCGGCGGTTCACGCTGGAAACCGTCAGATGTCTGGGAGCCTGCGGGCTCGCCCCTGTTATGGTCATTGACCGGGATATTCACGGCAACATGGAAGCTTCCCGCATCATTGACATTACGGAGAAGTATCAATAAATTGTCAGGCGTATGAAACTATCTGAAATCAAAGAGATTTTAAAAGCGGAAGTGCTTGTGGGACATGAGCAGATGGATATGTCCATATTTGCCGGAGGGGGCGCTGATCTGATGTCGGATGTGCTTTCCTCTGCCGCAAAGGAATCGGTCTTATTGTCCGGACTGACCACCGAAGATGTGATTCGCACCGCCAAAATTTCAGGCGTAGGTGCGGTGGTGTTTGTCAGGGGCAAAATACCTGATGAGCGGGTGGTTAATTTGGCAGCGTCTTATAACATGCCGTTGCTGACCACCCGATATTCTCTGTTTGTATCCTGCGGACGCCTTTATATGAGCGGATTGAGAGGACTGGATGGGTCCTGGTAAGGGGGAAAAATGGCAAAGCTGACCGTTCAAGACCTTAAAAAAATTAAGGAAGATGCGACAAAAAGCATCTATCTGCGCGGAGAAAAAGGCAATATCCGTGTGATTATTCACATGGGAACCTGTGGAATAGCAGCGGGTGCGCGAGAAGTGATGACCGCGCTGATGGAAGAAATGGCTCAGAATGATTATTCTCATATCCGGGTCATGGCTTCGGGCTGCATGGGGTTGTGCAGCAGCGAACCCAACGTAACCGTAGAAATCGAAGAGCAGTCGCCGATTGTATATCAGCATGTCAATGCCAATAAGATGCGTCAGATATTCAAGCGGCATGTTCTGATGGGAGAGGTTCAAACTGATTTTGCTCTGGCGAAGATGTGAGAAGTGTTAAGTGGAAAGTGGAAAGTGGAAAGTGTTAAGTGGAAAGTGTTAAGAAAAAACATAACACATAACACATAGCACATAACACATACCACATAACATTTAATGGGAGAAAAGAATGAAGAAGATAAGAACTCAGTTGATGTTGTGCGGCGGTACGGGCTGTCATTCATCGGGAAGTCTGGCTTTCCGGGAAGCGCTTGAACAGGAGATTGTCAAACGGGGGCTGTCTGAAGAAGTCAAAATAATTGAAACCGGGTGCAACGGCTTTTGCGCGGTAGGACCCGTGATGCTGGTTCAGCCCGAAGGTATTTTTTATCAGAAGCTCAAACCCGAAGATGTGCCGCTTCTGGTAGAAGAACATCTGCTCAAAGGCAGACCGGTTAAGAAGCTGATGTATGTCGAACCGGCGTCAGCGCAGACTATCCCGAAAATGAACGATATTCCGTTCTTTTCCAAGCAGATGTTCCGGGTGATGCGAAACAAGGGCGTGATTGATCCGGAAATCATTGATGAATATATTGCAAGAGATGGCTATTTCGGCGTGGCAAAAGCCTTAACCGAAATGACTCCGGAACAGATCATTCACGAAGTCAAGGTGTCAGGATTGAGAGGCAGAGGCGGCGCGGGTTTTCCTGCGGGCTTGAAATGGGAATTTGCCAGCAAAAGCCAAAGCGACATCAAATATGTTCTGTGTAATGCGGACGAAGGCGATCCGGGCGCGTTTATGGACAGAAGCGTTCTGGAAGCTGATCCTCATGCGGTGCTGGAAGGCATGATTATTGCCGCAAGAGCCATCAACGCACATCAGGGCTATATTTACTGCCGCACCGAATATCCGCTGGCAATTCACCGGCTGACCATTGCCATTCGTCAGGCGCGGGAATACGGGCTTCTCGGCAAAAATATTCTGGGCAGCGGCTTTGATTTTGATATTGAAATTTATGAAGGCGCGGGCGCGTTTGTCTGCGGCGAAGAAACTGCGCTGATGCGCTCCATTGAAGGCAGACGCGGAATGCCCAGACCCAGACCGCCGTTTCCTGCCCAAAAAGGATTGTGGGAAAAGCCGACGATTCTGAATAATGTCGAGACTTTGGCAAATATTGCCCAAATCATTACCAATGGCGGCGAGTGGTATGCGTCTGTCGGTACTGCCGGGAGCAAAGGAACCAAAGTATTTGCCCTCTCAGGCGATGTGAACAATATCGGACTGGTGGAAGTGCCGATGGGAACAACCCTGAGAACCCTGATTTTTGACATCGGCGGCGGCATTCCGAATAAGAAGAAATTCAAAGGCGTTCAGTTGGGCGGACCTTCGGGCGGATGTGTGCCGGAGCATCTTCTGGATACGCCGGTGGATTATGAAGAAATCGCCAAAGTCGGCGCGATCATGGGATCCGGCGGCGTTATCGTCATGGATGAAAACACCTGCATGGTGGACATGGCGCGGTTTTTCCTGGATTTTATTCAGGATGAATCCTGCGGCAAATGTACGCCCTGTCGGGAAGGCACAAGACGGTTTCTTGAAATTCTGAAACGAATCTGCAACGGACAAGGTGAGCCTTCGGATATTGACACGCTTGAAGAAATGGCAATCGTTATTAAAAACGCCTCTTTGTGCGGACTGGGACAAACTGCCCCGAATCCGGTGCTGTCAACGCTTCGGTATTTCAAAGATGAGTATTATGCTCATATCATTGAAAAACGCTGCCCGGCAAAACGCTGCGTGGCGTTGCTCAAATTTGAGGTGAACCCGGATATGTGTACCAAATGCGGCGCGTGTTTCAGAGCCTGTCCGGCAGATGCCATTATCTGGAAAAAGAAAGAAATCGCGTCAATTGATAAGGAAAAATGTATCAAATGCCTGACTTGCTTTGAAAAATGCAAGTTTGACGCAATTTTTTAACAAACCCCTCCCCTGCCCCTCCCCGGAACGGAGAGGGGGAGTCTCCCCTTCCCTTTCAGGGAAGGGGGCAGGGGGTTAGGTGATTTTTTTTAAGGAGCAAGACATGATAACAGCCTTTCTCATTATGGGAAGTCTCGGAGTGATTATCGGACTCGGATTGGCGGTTGCGTCAAAAGCCTTTTATGTGTATGTGGATCCGAAAATAGAGGCGGTTGAGGCAACACTGCCGGGCGCAAACTGCGGCGGATGCGGCTATCCGGGCTGCTCTGCCAACGCCGAAGCCATTGTCAAAGGAAAATCCGCGCCCAATTCCTGCGTGGCAGCCGGAGATGACGTGGCACAGGCAATTGCTGCGGCTTTGGGCTTAACGGTTGAAGCCAAAGAACCTGATATTGCAAGACCCGGATGCAGTTTCGGCGTTAAAGACGCTGATCTTAAATTCATTTATGACGGCGTGAATAGCTGCCGGGCAGCAATGATGTTGAGCGGCGGAATGAAAGTCTGCCATATCGGGTGCTTGGGATTGGGCAGTTGTGCCAAAGCCTGTCCTTTCGGCGCGATTACAATGGGCGCGGACGGACTGCCGGTGGTCAACGAGGAAAAATGCACAGGCTGCGGGACCTGTGAGCGCGTATGTCCCAAGCATATCATTACGCTCTCATCGGTTACGCGGCGTATTCTGCGTGAATACACGACTGAAGACTGCACCACGCCTTGTCAGCGGGCATGTCCCGCAGGCATCAATATCCGCGAATATGTCCGGCAGGTTACGCTGGGCGATTATCGGCGCAGCCTGCAGGTCATCAAAGAGCGCAATCCGTTCCCGACCGTTATCGGCAGAATCTGTCCCCGTCCCTGTGAAACCGCGTGTCGGCGTCAACTGGCAGATGAACCTGTAGCCATTAACTGTCTCAAGCGTTTTGTGGCGGATTATGAAAAAGAATCCGGCAAGCGCGTCATGCCGTACAAAGCTCCGAGTACCGGCAAACGGATTGCCATTGTCGGCGGCGGCGTGGAAGGACTTTCTGCCGCATATTTTTCCGCACGGCTGGGGCATGATGCTACGGTGTTTGAAGCTGCGGAGAAAATGGGCGGGTTGCTGAGATCAGCCATTGCCAAAGAGCGTCTATCTGAAAATATTTTGGATTGGGATATCGAAGGCATTGTGGAAATGGGCGTAACTGCCAAAACCAAAATGGCGTTGGGCAAGCAGTTCTTTATTGATTCGCTGCTTTCCGAAGGCTTTGATGCGGTGTTCATGGCAATCGGCGGATGGGATAGCAGGCTTGCCCGCAAAGCCGGTCAGGTTGCAGAACAGCCTATTCCCGGGGTATTTTTGCTCATTGATCTGCTCCGAGCCAAAGAAACTCAGGTTCCGCTTCAGAAATCCGATGTGATTATTGCCGGCGGCGGCGCAACTGCCATCAAAGCCGCGCTGACATGCACCGGGCTTGGCGTTAAAAACATAACGATTCTTTACCGCGAAGCCTGTATTGATGCAGATGCCGACGATCTTGAAGCAGCCAAAGCCAAAGGAATCAATCTTGTTTATGGCGCGGCAATTGAAAAGCTTATCGGTGAAGGCA
>DYRC01000237.1:0-1365 GCA_020718925.1 Desulfonema limicola | reverse complement strand
ATGGGAGGTCATCGTGTATTTTGATACAGAAGGAAAAATCAATACGGAACAAACCCTGAAACTGGCGTTTGAACGCGGCAGAGAATTGGGCTTGACAGAGGTTGTTATTGCCTCCACCACCGGACAAACGGTTTATAAAGCAATGGAAATCTTTAGCGGATTCAGAATTGTGATGGTAACGTATCATTGCGGATTCAAAGAGCCGTTTAAAAAAGTTCTGTCAGATGATGTCAGAAAAGATTTGGAATCCAAGCACATAAGCGTTGTATCTGCCACTCACGCGCTTTCCGGCGTGGAGCGGGCTTTAGGCAAAAAATACAGCGGTATTTATCCGGTGTTGCTGATTGCCGATGTTCTGCGGCTGTTCGGGCAGGGAACAAAAGTTGCGGTGGAGGTTTCGATTATGGCTGCGGATGCAGGCGCGTTGAGCGGAAATGACATTATCGCCATTGGCGGAACCGCACGGGGCGCAGATGCGGCGTTGGTGCTGAAACCGGCAAATCAGTCTGATTTTTTCAACTTACGCATTCGGGAAATTATCTGTAAACCCAGAGCGTTTTAGGATAGAAAGCGAATTTTCTTTTATTGCAAAAAAGATCAGTCTGTAATGATTTTAAATTGACCTGAATGAATTTTGCTGATATGAAGATTCCGGAGTCTGAGGATGGCTGACAACGGTTTTCCTTGCTCATAAGCCTCTGCTGACATCCCAAAACAGGCTTCTTCCATCCGGCGGAGGCTTTTTTATCACGATAGCCGAGAGAGTCAATGAAATACGAGTTAATTAAGCTGCTGTGCCAGAAATCATTCAAATACAGTCCTGAACCCGCATTCAAGCTTGTTTCCGGGAAAATGAGCCGATTTTACGTCAACTGCAAACCGGTTACATTAAGCCCCAGAGGCATGTTTTTAGCAGGACATCTTATTTTTGAAGCCCTTAAAGACACCCATGCAGTCGCTGTCGGCGGACTGACCTTCGGCGCAGACCCTATTGCGGTTGCAACGGCGTTTGCTTCGGAATTGAAGGGGCGCCCCGTCAAAGCCTTTTCCATTCGCAAAACCCAGAAAGATCACGGAATTGTCCGATGGATCGAAGGCGATATGCTGCCCGGCGAACAGGTCGTCATTATTGATGATGTGGCAACCACCGGCGGTTCCACAATCAAAGCCATTGAACGCGCCCGCTTTGAAGGGCTGGATGTTGTGAAAGCAGTCGTGCTGGTGGATCGTCAGGAAGGCGGGATGGAAAATATCCGGCAGCATGTTGCAGATGCGTCCGCTATTGTGCTGCGAGATGAGTTAATGAAAGAAATCGGCATACAGATGAATCCGAACGCTTGAACCCAAAACAACAATGCAAAGTGC
>DYRC01000236.1 GCA_020718925.1 Desulfonema limicola | reverse complement strand
TTCTGTCCGGCAATTTCTTTGACGCCACCCGCTGGGCGTCAACGCCGTGCGAGGCACGATCCGGCGAGACAGAAAGCCGCTTTGAAGTCCGCACCCATATTATCCGATCCGTACCGTCTGAAGAAAGAAGTTTTGAAAAATAAATCGCCCTGCGCCGAAAATACAAGCTTTCATGCGTTTATCAGGAAAATCATCTTTACTTGCTATTCATCGTTGATTATAATATCAATACACCCCTCCCCCGGCCCCTCCCCTGAAAGGAGAGGGGAGTAGAGAAGATGTCTCCCCCTTCCCTTTCAGGGAAGGGGGCCGGGGGGTTAGGTGAGTTTGGTATAATAAAATTAAGGAGTGTTTTTAATTTTTCTATGAATATCCTTGAACAACTCAGACAGATTACACCGGAGATCATGTCGGCATTTCCCTGCGTAGAAGTGATGTATCTGTTCGGCTCTTATGCACAGAATAAAGAAGAAACTGACAGCGATGCGGATATTGCCGTATTTACAGATAAAACAGTAACGGCGATGACAGACCTCGAACTCAGCGTATTTTTGGAAAATAAACTGCAAAAACAGACCGAAGTGGTGATTATGCAGCATGTATCGCCGATTTTACAGCATGAAGTTTTGAAACATAAAATCCGGATTTTTGAAAAAGACCCGCAGACGCGGGCAAAGCTTGAATGTTTATCTGCGCGGTTTTATTTTGATGCGTGTCATGTTCAGGAACAACGGGCAGACTGGCGGAGGCGGCAATGGTTAACCAGCCCATCATTCAGCGATTATTGAATAATCTGGAAGGCTATATCAATGACCTGAGACGAGCCGACGATATTACAGTTGAAAAAATCATCGCAGATGTCCGCTCTCAGCGTTTTGTGGAAAGGACGCTTCAGATTGCCATTGAATGCTGCTTTGATGTTGCTCACCATATTATTTCGGATCAGGGATTCAGAGAACCGACATCTTACGGAGACGCATTTGTGGTTTTGGGAGAAAACAATGTTTTTCCGATGGAATCTGCAAAACAATACCAACTGATATGGCAGTTACGCACTAAAATCGTTCATTATTATGATAAACTCGATCCGGTTCAGACATTTGAAATCTTCAGAAGCAAGCCGAATATTTTCGATAAATTCAGACAGCAGATCATCACATGGCTTGAAGCAAGTGTATGAATGCGATTCGTTTCAGACTAAAAATGTTCACGCTGGTTCTGCTGATTATTATGGTTGGCGGGACGCTGGGATTTATGTCCATAGAGGACTTTTCGCTGCTGAATGCCGTTTATTTTACAGTGGTTACGATTGCCACCGTGGGCTATGGCGATATTCATCCGGTAACGCCGATAGGCAAAATGTTCACGCTGATTATCATTATCGGCGGCGCAGGAACGTTTTTAGGCGTTATTGCCAATGCCACCGAACTTCTGCTGATCCGGCGCGAAGAACAATTCCGCCTGCAAAAGCTCCACATTGTGGTGAGCCTGTTTTTCAGCGAACTCGGAACGCGGCTGTTGAAAAGACTTATCCGATTTGATCCTGAACCCGAAGAAGCGCGGAAGAATTTTATTGTCAGCACCCAATGGAGAGAAAGCGATTTTTCGGATTGTGAAAAAAAACTGAAAGCATATTCTTTCAAAATTGATGCCCGACTAGGAGACTTAAACGCGGTAAGTGAATTTCTTGAAAAAAAAGGGGATTTTCTGCTTCGCCTGATGGCAAATCCGCTTTTGTCAGAAGAGGAGACGTTCACCGAAATTCTTCGATCTGTGGTTCATTTAAGAGATGAATTTCTCAACCGTGATGAACTTGATAATCTTCCGGATACGGATGTCAGACATATCGGCGGGGATATGAAACGGGTTTACAGATTATTAGCCGGAGAGTGGTTTTTGTATATGAAATACATGAAAGCGAACTACCCGTATCTGTTTTCTCTTGCCGTGCGAACCAATCCCTTTGATCCGAATTCATCCGCAGTGGTGAGACAATAAAAAAAAACCCTCAAAAAAACCCGCCGGAGGAGGCTGAACCGACGGGTTATTCAAAGGGGAAAAGGGGGGTATTATTTTTAATAATGGTCGGGAAGACTGGATTTGAACCAGCGACCCCAGCGTCCCGAACGCTGTGCTCTACCAGACTGAGCCACTTCCCGTAAAACAAGAATAATCTTTTTATATTATTTTTTCTGAGTTGTCAATTAAAAAAATCAGAAAAATGCAGGGACATAAATAAGTCCCCGCACTTTGAATTCTGACAGTTATGTGGTGGCTCCGGGTTGCGGCGGCGCGGGCTTGAATGTTCGACCTTCACCTGCGTGGCGTTCTTTTGCAATTCCCTTCCACAAGACATTTTTTTCCGTAGGTGTTTTGAAATGCACCCCACCTCCCCGCTTCTTCCATCTCTTCTCATCATTCGAGCCCTGTTGAGGACCAGCTTTGATATTTGTCTTCACCTTCACGGTAAGCCTCCTAATAAAGAACTAAATAAACCCCATCTTCCGATCACCATGATCGCTATGCCTGCTCATAATCTGAACGGAGCTAAACAGCATTTAACATTATGGATTTTCGTTGTCAAGGATTGTTTTGAACCGGGTTTTTTAATCCTGACAATCCTTTAATCCTGTGAATCATGGTTCAGACATCTGTTTTTTCATAAATATCTGCAATTGCCAATTCACATCCGACCGAGCTGATACAGATAACGTCATCAGAATTGACATATTCCGAAAGCAGCCATGATTTTCCTGTCTGACGGACATAATGCTCAACCATCGGCTTATCCTGAGAAATCAGCAGATAATCGCTCAACGATTCAATGGTGCGGTAATGCGCGAATTTTGCGCCCCGATCATAAGATTCTGTTGATTTTGACAACACTTCAATAATCACCTGCGGATTCAGCAGAATATCAAACATATCATCATCAAATCGGGGCGCATCACACACAATGGCAAGATCAGGATAGGTATATAATCCGGTATCGCTGACCCTGACCCGCATATCACCTGCATAAACTTCATATCCGCGTTTTCTCAATTGTCCGTGCAATGCCGCGCTGATATTCCCGACAATCAGATTGTGCTTACGACTTGCGCCGCTCATGGCAAAGATTTCGCCGTTTAAATACTCGCTTTTGTATTCGGCATTCCGTTCGATTGCCAGATATTCTTCGGGCGTATATCGCAGTTTGGGAATTGCGGACATATCACACCTCAGATTTTTTCAAGCTTGTATGACCGTGTTCCAAGCCCAAGCTGCTCGGCATACGCCAATTGAAGCGTCCAATCCACATGCGGATAAACCGCTCTGAATTTATCATCGCCGGGATTCAATCCGCTCTGAAGGCATGAGCCGGGAAGTCCGGGTTCCGCATTCACCAAATCCGCAGACGCCTGATCAATTGCCACCGGATCAGTTGACGCCACAATGCCGATGTCTCTGACAATAGGCGCGTCATTGTGTCCGTAGCAATCGCACGCCGGAGAAACGCTGGTAATAAAATTGATGCAGAAAGACTTTCCTTTTTTGCCTTTCAACACGCCCATTGTGTATTCGACCATATTTTCCATAAACACGGGAACTGCCTGATCCCATTTGATTTCTATCGCGCTGTTCGGGCAGATCAGAATACATTCGCCGCATCCGATGCACTTCTTTTTATCCATCTGCGCTTTTTCATCCACGATTGACAAGGCGTTTTGTGAACAATGTTCTGTGCAGTCGCCGCATCCGATACATTTTTTCTTGGTAATTTTGGGCGCTACGGTCGAATGCTGTGCCAGTTTTCCTTTGCGGGACGCACAGCCCATGCCTAAATTTTTGATGGCGCCGCCGAAACCGGATAATTCATGTCCTTTGAAATGCGCCACCGACACCAGCGTATCTGCCTCGACAATTTCTTTGCCAATATACACTTCTTTGAATCGCTTGCCGTCAATCTGAATTGCCGCTTCGGTTTTGCCTCTGAGACCGTCTGCAATGATAAGCGGTGCGTCCACCACCGCATAATCAAATCCGTTTCGGATAGCGGTTTTCAGATGAGCGGGCGCGTCGCTGCGGGTTCCGGCATACAGTGTGTTCGCATCGGTCAGAAAAGGATTTGCGCCTTTTTCTCTGACGCATTTCACAATTTTCCGCAAAAACACCGGACGGATATACGCCGTGTTGCCCAATTCTCCGAAATGAAGTTTGAGCGCAACCATATCCCGCTTGCTGAAAGTTTTTGAAAAGCCCGCTGCATCTAAGAGTCTGCCCAATTTTCCGAACAGATTTTCCTTGGGGCTGGTTCTCAAATCCGTAAAATATACCATGCTCTGCATAATTATCCCTCCATCGTGGTCAAGATAAAGACTTGACAAAGTTGTTTAAGTCGTTTAAATCAGAATGTGCTTTTTTTTATGATTTCTTGAAAAATGCCTAAAAGTCAAGAGGTGTTTTTAAATTTATGCAGAATTTCTTTTTTTTCTTATCAAATGCCTCTTGAGAAAGCGAGCAGACAATGAAGAGTTATCGTATTTTCCTGATACCGGTGTTTCTCTTATTTCTTTTAGCCGGTTGCGCCACGCCTCCGCACCCCGGTAGCACGTCAAAAAACATTCCTACTTCCGCATCTTTGCTATCCGAAGACGAAGAAGCGGCGATAGAGGCTGAGATCGCAGATGAAGAAAGTCAGGCGGCGGCTGAAGAAGGGGGGGATAGTGTTGCTGCCTGTGATCCCTCTGGCAAAGAAAAAGCCGACGCGGATGAGGATGCGTCAGAGAACGAACTTTCTTTGCAGACACAGCCTGAATTTGATGAAGCAATGGAATCCTGCGATGAAGCGCATGAGCTTTGGAAAGCCGGAGATTCGGAAAAAGCCTTGGACGCGCTGGATCATGCGTATTCTGCAATTTTGGAAATTGACGCTCAAGACGATCCTGAACTCGGGCGGCAAAAAGAAGACCTTCGGTTTCTGATTTCAAAGCGCATTCTTGAAATTTACGCGTCCCGCAATATCACGGTCAAAGGCAGCCATGACGCCATTCCGATAGTGATGAACCATCATGTGGAAGCTGAAATCGAACTTCTGACAAGCCCCGGCAGAGACAGTCAGGAATGTTTCTTTTTCAGGGCATATCGCCGGGCGGGCAAATATCAGGCTGCAATTGCCGAAGAATTTAAAAAAGCAGGACTTCCGGTTGAATTGGCATGGCTTCCGCTGATTGAAAGCGGCTTTCAGACCCATACGCTCTCGCCTGCAAGAGCGTTGGGAATCTGGCAGTTTATTCCGTCAACCGGCTATAAATTTGGCTTAAAGCGGGATCGGTATGTGGATGAGCGCATGGATCCTGAAAAATCCACTCAGGCAGCCATCGGATATCTCAAAGAACTGCATCAGATGTTCGGAGATTGGACAACCGTACTTGCTGCGTATAATTGCGGAGAAGGGCGGGTGCTTCAGGTTATTCGCCGTCAGAACGTCAACTATCTGGATAATTTCTGGGATTTGTATGAGCGTCTTCCCAGAGAAACCGCCCGCTATGTTCCGAGATTTTTAGCCACGCTTCATATTATCAATCATCCTGAAAAATACGGATTGGATAAAGTAGCGCCCCAGCAGCCGTCTGAATATGAAACTGTCAGCGTATCCAAAATGATCAGTCTTTCCGATGTGGCACAGACTATCGGAACTGATAAAGACACGCTGGCATCGCTTAACCCCGAACTGCGTCATCAGATTGTTCCGGGCAGCAACTATCCGCTCAGAGTTCCCAGAAATGCGTCTGAAGTTCTTCTTACAAAACTTGACCAGATTCCGGTATCATCTCCGCCTCAACTCGTTCAGGAATCCGGGTATCAGTATCACAAAATCCGTCGGGGCGAGAGTTTTGCCGGTATTGCCAGACAATACCGAATCAGCCCTAAAAAACTTGCGCGTGCAAACGGCATGGGAAAACACCGGCGCGTTGTTGTCGGCGATATTCTGAAGGTTCCCGGATCAAAAGCTTCAACAGCGTATGCTTCACGCTCTGACAACGAATCCGGGTCTATCCGATACAAGGTGAAACGCGGCGATTCTGTTGCCAATATTGCCAAACGCTATGGCGTCAGTGCTAAAGCCATTTATGAATTTAATCAGCTTTCCAAAAAGAAAGTGCGCGTCGGGCAGATATTGAACATCCCCGGAGATAAAAAAGTCTCCAAAAAATCCGCCTCCGAACGTAAAATCTATCGGGTGAAAAATGGCGACAGTTTGAAAAATATTGCAAAACAGCATCATATCCCGTTGAAAAAATTTTTGCGGGTCAACAATCTGACGCAGCGAAGCAAACTTTATCCGGGACAGCAGCTTTACGTTGAATAAGCATCAAAGCCCCCGTAGCTCAGTGGATAGAGCTATGGATTCCTAATCCATGTGTCGCAGGTCCGATTCCTGCCGGGGGCACCAAACCTAACCCCCCCATTCTCTGAAAGGGAAGGGGGGGGG
>DYRC01000023.1:11137-23636 GCA_020718925.1 Desulfonema limicola | reverse complement strand
GTCAATATCAATGCGGATGCAACCGGTGATGGCAAAATCGGCATAGAGGACACGATTTATATTTTGCAGGTTGCAGCAGGATTGAGAAGCAATGCGATTGCGCTGCCTTCTTCTATCGCTTGCACCTCATTTCTTTGCGAATATACCACCATCCGCATCCCGGAATTACGCGGGGTTACATTAAGCGATAATGTACTGAAGATTTTTTCAGCAACTGCGGACAGTACGCGCAACCGGGTATATGTAAGCGGAATTCTGACGCCGCATATTGCTGTTATGGACGGCGCGACCGAGCAATGGATCGGCACCATAGATACGAAAATGAGCGGATATTCCTACAAATATCTGTATAATGACGCTGTTGCAAATTATCTGTATGTTGTGGATACCGAACACAAAGAACTCCGCCGCATTGATCTTGGCACAAATGCGATTGCGGGACCTGTAACCATCAACGGCGGCATAACTCCGGCGTGTACGGATAGCAAACGCGGATATATTTATCTTGCTTCCGGGACTTCTCCGTATCTGTCCGCTTATGACGGCAAGACGCTGACTCAGGTATGGACAAGCGATAGTATGGGCATCGGCACCGGAGAGATGATTTACGATCCGGCATCCGATGTGCTGTTTGTGCTGGATGTTGCTTCTCAGGCAACGCAGCGTCCGATTTACCGTTTCAATCCTGAGACTCAGCAGATCAGCAGCACCATCAGCTATTCCGTGCCGAGCGGAGATCGTTCCCGGCGGCTGCTCAGAGACACAGAAAGCGGACGATTCATTGTCAGCACTTACCGCAATATATTGGTTTTAAATTCAGATGGTTCTGCTTATAAAACCATAGCTGTTCCGACAGATTACGAAATTGAGAACATGCTTTATGATCAGGTGCATAAACGAATCGTTGTGCTGTCTGTCAAAAAGGCTGCCAGCGGAGAAGCAGCAGGTGTCAGCGGGCGCATGAGCGTTTACAACCCTGATACCGGAGAGACCACTGCAACAATTGATTTCGGGAAAAAACCGCATCAGATGTGCCTTAATTCCGCAACAAACAAAATTTATGTTCCGAACGGAGATGCGGGAACTGTTTGGCAGATTTCCACAGACAGTTATTCATCTGCAACCGCCATGCGTCTTGGCGACAGTCTGGAGCAGATTGTGGCGGCAGACAATGGCGCATCACTTTATATGAACAGTCGGCTGGGGGGAAGTTATCTGCTGAATCTGAATCCTGATTCCGGCGTGTTTGAGACATTTGAAAGCGGTATATGGCCAGTTCCTATCCGCACTGATGCTGCCGGAGAGCGTCTGTTTATTCTGAATGCGTGGGACAGCACATTGTCGGTCTATACACTCAAACCGACCCGCACCCTGCAAGCCACAATTCCTATCGGTCTTTCCAAAGGCACGACGGATCGGCTGCCGGATTTGGCAATTGACAGCACTCATCGCCTTGCATATATAGCGTATCCTGAATTCGGAAAAATTGCGGTAGTATCATGGGAGCAGATGAGCAATACGAAAACCATCACATTGGACGGATTTGCTACCGGTGATGCGGAGCAAGGACCCGGAAATCTGCAACTGGCAGTCAATGAAGCAGATAATCTCTTGTTTGTGTTTTGGAAAAATGAGAGAAAGCTGAATGTTTTCAATATTGCCAATAATTATGCCAAAACCGATGTTGATATTTCTGCACTGGATTGGAAAAAGGTTCAGAATGGACAAGGAACGGACACTTTGTTCTTTGACTCGGAAAAGAAGAAATTATTTCTGGGTCCGTTTGAACTGAGTGCTTCAACAGGAAGTCCCACAGGAAAAAACTTAGATCACGGGCAGCAGATTTTTGCTATTGATTCTTCCCGCAACACCTATTGGGCATCCGGAATTGAGGGAACAGCGCGAATGATTGCGGTTATCAATCGGGATACGCTTGTATCGAAAAAAGTGGAAAATCTGCCGACAAGTATTGATGTTAATGAAACATCTGTGTCTTACCGGTTAGAGCAGACCCGGAATCGCCTGTATGTAGGGTTGATGACCAAAGCAGAACTGCATATTTTTAATATCGGCATGTATCCGTAAAGCTGAGAATCAGGATGATAAAAATCCTTTCATCCTGATTCAAACACAGGAGATAAATATGAATATCACTGAAATGCTTAACAATGTTCAGTTTCTTGTAGATAACGAAGGCAACAGGAAGTCGGTTGTGCTTGAGTATCGGCTTTGGGAAAAACTGTCGCTGTTTTTTGATGATGTGCGAGAAACAAAATCTGTATCTGTCAAAAAGAAAAGCAAATCATTTCTTAAAACAGCCAGATCGCTTAATTGGGACGGGGATGCTGACTGGTCGAAAGAATATCAGAACCGGAAATTATTGGAAGCTATCAATGCCGCTCATAGCGATTTGCCTGATAAGGAAGACCTGTTTTTACAGGAAAAAATTCGTGATAAACAACGTGAATTGGTAGAAAACGAATGGTAATCAAGCAAGGAGATATATTTTGGGTGAATCTGGGAAAGCCATCCGGATCGGAACCGGCTTATCGTCATCCATGCGTGGTTATTCAAAATAATATTTTTAATCAAAGTCGCATCAACACTGTCGTGGTTTGTATATTGACTTCAAACCTCAAACATGCTCAGTCTCCCGGAAATATTTCTTTGAAAAAGGGAGAGGCAAATTTACCTAAAAAGAGCGTGATAAATAGTTCTCAAGTATTTACTGTCAATAAAAGTGATTTGATCGAAAAAATCGGATCACTTTCAAGGCAACGTATTTTCCAAATGGTTGAGGGAATTCGACTATTGATCGAACCTCGTGAACCTGATGAATAAAATATCAATATAATTCGAAATATCGGAAACAATTGAAAGGAGGCTCTCTTGGATTCTGATCACGCTGTAAAATATGAAATATTTCAGGCACAGACGGAAAATGTCAAAGAACTTGATAAGGCATGGAAACAGGTAGTGCGGACAATTCATGCCAATATCGTCAGAAATGATGAAAGTGCTGTAAAACTTCACACAAAAATATTGGCATTATTATTCTCTGCTTGGTCTGAAGCCATATTTATGAAACTTATTCATACACCTTATGGTTTTGAACTTTCAGAAATCAAACAGATAAAGAATCAGAGAAGTTTTGAAGATTGTTGGGGAAAATGTTTGGAACTAGGTTTGAACAAAATCCAATCTTCTAAAAAGTCAAATTATATACCCAATATAAGGCAAGATGTAACTCGACTAATCAATCAATATGTCATAGAACCTTATCAGTTGAGAAACAGAATTGCACACGGTCAATGGCGCAAAGCTTTAAATAGCGAAAGCACAGCAATAAACTACGATATGACCAAAAAAATTAATGAACTTAATGTTGTGAAATTAGATATTTGGAAAAATGTATTTATAAGCTTATCAAATATAATAGAAGTATTGATTGAATCTCCCAACAGAATCTTTCATAGAGATTTCCAGACTTATATAACTACAATCAATGAAGAAGTGAAACGAACTGAAAAATGGACATTTGATGAACGGGTAAAAAAACTGAGGACAAAGTATGAATATTATAAAGGTAAGAAACAGATGGATGTTAAATGAACTGATTCCGAATGACCAAAAAATACGATTCTCTCATATTCTTTGGTCGCCCGGAATCGAACCGGGATCATCTCTTACTGAGAAGCTCTTCCATATTGAGCTACGACCATGTATAGATACCATATAAATATTTTTGTCAAAAAGTCAAGTATTATCATTGAAAATGTTGAGCTAAAGGAAAGGAGGCTCTCTTGGATTCTGATCTTACAAAAGAGCAGGAAATGATTCGCAAAGAAGGGTGTATAAGAGCTGGTTTTTCAATCAGAAAGCCGCTTTTTGAACAGGCAAATGCGTTGGCTTATGAAATGGAAATTTCACGGAGCCGTTTATTTGCTATGGCAGTAGAAGATTTTATCAGGCAACACAAACATCATCAGGAATCAACAGATGATGATCCGCTATTGCAATTAGCAGGCGTATTTGAATCTGATATTACAGACATCTGCGAGCGGCATGATGAATATATCGGAGAGGCTTTACGAAAATAATGAAAACAATCTTTGCCGATACTTCGGGATGGGCGAATTTCTTTTTACGGACAGAACCTTTTCATATCAAAGCTAAAAAGTTGATGACACAGTGGCATAGTAATAAAATTCGTATTATCACAACGAATTATATTATATCGGAACTTGTTGCATTGTTCACAAGTCCGCTGAAGATTCCGAGATTTCAACAAATTAAAATAGTTGAAACAATTAAGACCGTACCTTGGGTTGATATTGTTCATATCACTCCGGTATTAGATGAAAAAGCATGGGTATTGATTAAGGAAAGACCGGATAAAACATGGAGTCTGGTTGATTGTGCAAGCTTTGTGGTAATGCGCCAGTATGATGTTTCGGAAGCTTTCACCAGCGATCATCATTTTGAACAAGCCGGTTTTTTCGTTATGTTAAAATAAAATCTTATGAATATTGAGACAAGGAAAGGAGGCTCTCTTGGATTTTGATCTTACAAAAGAGCAGGAAATGATTCGCAAAGAGGTGCGTAAATTTGCCGAAAGCGAAATTGCGCCGGTGGCACAGGAACTGGATGAAAAAGAGCAGTTTTCAGTCGAACTCACCCAAAAAATGGGAGAAATCGGGCTTTTCGGAATGTTTGTATCCGAAGAGTACGGCGGTCAGGGATTAGATTATATTTCCTACATCATTGCGGTTGAGGAACTTGCCAGAGTTGACGGCTCTCAGGCAGCTACGGTTGCCGCTGACAACTCGCTCGGCATCGGTCCGTTGTACTATTTCGGCACAGAAGAGCAGAAGAAAAAATACCTTCCCAAGCTATGTGAAGGAAAAGCCCTGTGGGGATTCGGATTGACAGAACCGACAGCAGGCTCGGATGCGGGCGGCAGCAAAACCACCGCAGTCAAAGACGGCAATGAATGGGTGATTAACGGCTCCAAAATATTCATTACCAATGCTGCTTGCGATATGTCTTTGGGCGTTACGGTTCAGGCAATCACCGGCAAAAAAGCCAATGGCAAGCCTGACTATACCTGCTTTATTGTTGAGCATGGCACAAAAGGATTCAAACCCGTTCCCATGCACAAAAAAATGATGTGGCGGGCGTCCAACACGGCAGAATTGTATTTTGATGATGTGCGGGTTCCTGAGAAAAACATTCTGGGCAAACCCGGAGACGGCTTTCATCAGATGCTCAAAACCCTTGACGGCGGGAGACTTTCCATCGGATCGATGGGACTTGGCGGCGCACAGGGCGCTTATGAAATGGCGTTGAAATATGCCAAAAAGCGCGAGCAGTTCGGGCAGCCCATCAGCAAATTTCAGGCAAATGCCTTCAAACTGGCGGATTGCGCCACAGAACTCGAATGCGCGAGAAATCTTCTTTACAAAGCCTGCTGGCTGAGAAGCCATAAAAGACCGTTTGAAACGCTGGCGGCAATGGCAAAGCTGTATTGCTCCGAACTGATGTATCGGGTGGCAAATCATGCGGTGCAGATTCACGGCGGCTACGGCTTGATGAAAGAATACAATGTAGAGCGGTTTTACAGAGATCAGAAGCTTCTGGACATCGGCGAAGGAACATCCGAAGTTCAGAGAATTGTCATATCACGATATATCGGTTGTTAAAAATCAAAGGGGGAAATATTCCATGCAGTTACCAAACTATGAAGTAGGCAAGACCACTATCGGGCAGTTGGTTGACATTGTGGCTGAACAATTCGGCGACAGCAAAGCATTGTTGTATCACACAATGGGAATTGATTACAGTTACCGTCAGTTCAGAGACAAATGCAATGAAGTTGCAAAAGCTTTCATGGCAATGGGCATTGAAAAAGGCGAAAAAGTTGCGATATGGGCAAACAATGTGCCGGAATGGGTGTTGGCTCAGTTCAGCACTGCTAAAATGGGCGCTGTGTTGGTAACGGTCAATACCAATTACAGAAGCTTTGAACTTGAATATCTGATGAAACAGTCTGATTCAACTACACTTCTGATGATCGGCGGCGTCAGAGAAGCTGATGAATATATCAACGTCATCAACGAGGTCTGCCCCGAATTGAAAACTGCCGAACCCGGCAAACTTAAAAGCGCGAAACTGCCTTTGCTCAAAAACGTTGTTTTTATCGGAAAAGATAAACTTCCGGGCATGTTCACATGGGATGAAGTAATGGGCATGAGCAGCAAAATCAGTGATGCACAACTCAAAGCCCGTCAGGATTCTATGGATCCGGACGATGTCATCAATATGCAATATACATCAGGCACGACCGGATTCCCGAAAGGCGTTCAGCTTACGCATACCAACCTGATCGGAAACGCAAAAAGCCTTGCAGAGTGCATGAATCTGTCCAGCAAAGATACCATGTGCATTCCGGTTCCGTTCTTCCATTGCTTCGGATGCGTTTTGGGAACTCTGACTTGCGTGGTATCTTCCGCTGCTATGGCACCGGTGGTTGCATTCAAGCCATCTGATGTGTTGGAAACTGTGGAAGCGTCCAAATGTACGGCGCTGCACGGAGTTCCGACCATGTTCATTGCCGAACTCGAAGAAATGAAAAAGAAAAAATATGATACTTCGCATCTGAGAACCGGTATTATGGCAGGTTCTCCTTGTCCGATTGAAGTCATGAAGCAGGTCATCAGCGATATGGGCGCGGGGGAAATGTGCATTACTTACGGGCAGACCGAAGCATCTCCGGGTATTACCATGACCCGTACCACGGATCAGCTTGAGCGCAAAGTAAGTACCGTAGGGAAATCGCTGCCTAATGTTGAAGTCAAAATTGTCGATCCTGCCACCGGTGAGGAAGTGCCGCGAGGCGTTCAGGGCGAGCTTTGCACACGCGGCTATCATGTTATGAAGGGATATTACAAGAATCCCGAAGCAACCGCCAAAGCCATTGATAAAGACAAATGGCTGCATACCGGCGATTTAGCAATCATGGACGAGCATGGATATTGCAAAATTACCGGTCGAATCAAAGACATGATTATCCGGGGTGGTGAAAATATCTATCCGCGTGAAATCGAAGAATTTCTTTACACCAATGACAAAGTCAAAGATGTGCAGGTGGTCGGCGTTCCCAGCAAGAAATACGGCGAGGAAGTTGCCGCGTATGTGCAGTTGAAACCGGGACAAACTGCCACTGAAGAAGAAATGAAGGCTTTCTGTAAAGACAAGATTTCTTTCCATAAAATTCCGGCGTTCATTTTCTTTGTGAATGAATATCCGACAACCGCCAGCGGCAAGATTCAGAAATACAAGCTGCGCGAAGATGCCACCAAAGCATTGGGAAGAGAAGAAGACGCGAAAATTAAAACAGCTTAAATAAGTGAGAAATGAAAAAGTGAGAAGTGAGAAGTTATTTCTCATTTCTCACTCCTCACTTCTCATTACAAGGAGGTTATAAATGACAGACACAGTGCTGCTTTCGGAAGAACAGGATCAGGTTGCGCTTCTGACGCTCAATCGTCCTGATGTGATGAATTCGTTCAATTTTGCGCTGTTGAGCGCGCTCAGAGATAAAATCGAATCTTTAAGATTCAGAAGCGATATTCGGGTGATTATTATTACCGGCGCAGGCAGCAAAGCTTTTTGTTCCGGGGCGGATTTGAAAGAACGGGTAACGCTGCCGCCGGAAAAGGTCAAAGAATTTATTTTCACGATCAGAAGCTTGTTCACTTCGATTGAATATTTAAACAAGCCGGTCATTGCGGCAGTCAACGGATTTGCATTCGGCGGCGGAACAGAACTTGCGCTGGCGTCTGATATTCGTATTGCTGCAAATACGGCAAAGATGGGCTTGACCGAAACAAAGCTTGCGATTATTCCCGGAGCCGGAGGAACTCAGCGATTGCCAAGATTGATCGGACGCGGCAAGGCAAAAGAACTGATTTTCACAGGTCGTCAGGTGGATGCCAAAGAAGCATTGGAAATCGGGCTGGTAAATAAGATTTGCGAACCTGCCGAATTGATTAACGAATGCAAAAAAATGGCAGCGATGATTTGTGAGACCGGACCCATTGCCATTGAGCAGGCAAAATACGCCATCAATTACGGGCTTGAAACCGATTTGAATACGGGTCTTGCCATTGAATCCAATGCGTATTGGGTAACGATTCCCACAGAAGACCGACTTGAGGGACTTGCGGCGTTTCGGGAAAAGCGGAAGCCGGTGTATAAAGGGAAGTAAAGGTGATGTTATGAGGATAAAAACATCTGTTTCCTTATCTGAAGAACTGCTGAAAACGATTGATACACGCTTTAAAAAGTATCACAGGAGCAGGTCTGATTTTATTGAAGCTGCTGTGAAGGCATTTATAGCTCAGATAATTCGGGATGAGCAGAATGCCCGCGATATTGAAATCATCAATCAGCACGCAGATTTTCTGAATCGTGAAGCTATGGATGTTCTGGAATATCAGGTACATTTATGAAGCGGGGTGAAATGTACCGCGTTGCACATCCTTCGGCAAGAGATCCGAAAAAATATCGCGTTTTTCTTGTAGTAAGCCGTCAGACATTGATTGATTCCGGTTTTTCCAGTGTCATTTGCGCTCCTGTATATACAGCTTATAAAGGTTTGGCAACTCAGGTGCCGATAGGAGTTAACGAAGGTTTGAAACATGATAGCAGCATTCATTGTGATGAATTGACGAGTCTGCCAAAATCTATGTTGACAAACTTTATCGGCACTCTGCCATCTGCTAAAATAGCTATGCTGAATCAGGCGATGAGGGTTGCATTGGATATTCATGATTTCATAGACTAAGTAATCGCTTATGATACGATCATTTAAATGTGCCGATGCACAAGCCATATTCAATGGCAGACGAGTCAAACGCTTTGTGAATATTGAGCGAGTGCTGACGAGAAAGCTGCAAATGCTTGATGATGCTGTCGAGCTTTCGGATTTGGCATCTCCTCCGGCAAATCGGCTGGAGGCATTGAAGGGCGACCGCAAAAATCAGCATAGTATTCGTATTAACGATCAATGGCGAATTTGTTTTGTTTGGACAAAATCAGGACCGGAACAGGTAGAAATTGTTGATTATCACTAAACAGAGGCAATTATGAATCAGATGCGTCCTATTCATCCCGGCGAGATTCTTCGGGAAGAGTTTGCAGAACCTTTGGGATTGTCAATAAATGAGCTTGCTGCCGCTCTTCAAATACCGGCTCAGTTTATCAATGGTATTCTGAAAGAGCAGAGCAATATTACGCCGGATATAGCTCTGAGGCTTGCCCGATATTTTTCTACAACGCCGCAGTTTTGGATGAATCTTCAAACAAGCTATGATCTGAAAATCGTAATGCGGAATAGTGGCAATCGTATTGAACAGAAAGTTTTGCCGTGTGCTGCATAAAGATTTACGGCATTCCGTGAAAAACGAAAGCCGATTTATAAGGGGAAATAGCAAGTGATTGATATCGAATATCTCACAGACAAATCCGGAAACCCTAAAGCGGTGGTAATTCCGATTGTTTTGTGGCGCAAGCTGATAGATGGAAATACCGCTTCTGAGGATGATTTATCTGAAGCTTTTGAAAACTATTGTCTGAATAAGGCAATGGATGAAGCTAAGAACAGTCCTTTGATGACAAGGGAAGAGGCTCTTGCCTATCTGCAACGATAATGGATATTCGGTATCGAAAAACATTTTTAAAGGATTTGGAGAAATTAAAAGGATTGCCTGTGTATGAGCAGGTCTATGAACTTGTTTTTATTACGCTGCCTGCAATCAATTACTTGAAAGATGTATCAAGTGTCAAATCCATGAAAGGTTATCCGAGCAGATACCGTATTCGTATCGGCAATTACAGAATCGGGATTGAGTATGACGGACATTGTATTGAATTGATGCGGGTATTACACAGGCGGGAATTTTACCGCTTTTTCCCCTGATTTGATTTTTAAAGAAAGGCATCTATGAGATATGTCAGCTTCAAAGATTATGTGAAAGCAGTTCTTAAAACCGCCGAATATCGCAAAGATTCGGAGATGGGTTGTGTTGTGGCAATCGTGCCTCTGCTTCCCGGATGTATGACACAGGAGGATAACTTTGAAGATGCACGGGAAAGCCTTATTGATGCCATCGAACTTTGGATTACGGCAGGACTTAAAGATGGTGAGGATATGCCGGTAGTTAACGGAATGAAACTGGCAATATCGGCGGAAAACCATGTTTATTCCGGGGAACCGGCTTATGCCTAAAGTCCCTTCATGTTCACGAGATGAGCTTATCAGAAAACTTCGCAAGTTGAATTTCAGCGGACCTTATAGCGGAGGCAGGCACAGTTACATGAAAAAAGGCAAATATAGGCAGATTATTCCGAATCCTCACAGAAAAGAAATATCTTCGGAATTGATAAAAGAGCTTTTGAAACAGGCAAGTATCTCTGTTAATGAATGGCTTGAAATCTGAAGCCGAAGATTATTGTCTGAATAAGACAATGAACAAATGAAGGAGTTTCCCTTTTTCAGAAAGAAAATATTATGGGAAAGATAGGTTATGGATATGGGAGTGAATGGCATTTGCTTCGTCATCTTGGCTACCATCGGAAATACCTATCGCAAAAGGTATTAAGTGTTACGGGCGGCAATTCGATTGACTGGCTGGATTTTCAGTTTTCAAAAGAAAATCGCCCATTGATGGATGACAGAGAATTTTTGGGATTGGAATTTATCCAAAATACGAGAGTTCAGGAAAAATGGAAAGAGTTTTGGACTCAAACAGGCACCCCTCACAATTGGGATGCTATCGGTCAAATCCGTTTTGATAATCAGCAGGAATGGCTTTTGGTCGAAGCAAAAGGACATATCGGGGAATTAACAAGCAAGTGTGGCGCGAAGAGCGAGATAAGCAGACAAAAAATCTCTTCGGCATTCCGCAAAACAAGCCATGCTTTTGGGAATCAATCCCGCCCTGTTGATAAGTGGTTTGAGCCTTACTATCAATATGCTAACCGATTAGCGGTTCTGTATTTTTTAATGCAAGAATGCAGTCCGGCAGCTTATGCCCGATTATTATTCATCTATTTTTACGGTGAAAATATGGAAGGCTGCAAGTGTCCGCAAATGAAGCAGGAATGGCTGCCAGAGATTCAGGCTATGAATGCTTGGCTTGGCATTGAAAAGAATAATGAATTAGCTCGGCGAGTACATTATCTTTTCCTGCCGGTGAATCCTGATGGTGAGGGAATGCGAAGTAGCCGATGAAATTGGAAATTTTTGAATAAAAGGATTGAATATGACAGATAACATTGACAACCGCTCATTTTGGGAAAACGAAGAAAAGAAACTTGACGAGCGGATTTATGAGGCAGTTTGGCCCGGCGGACAGGCGGCAGTGGATCGTCTGCTCAAACAGGGCAAGCGTCCTGTGCGTGAACTGATTCAGGATTTGATTGATCCTGATACGAAATTTTTCGAGTTATCCACAATTGCCGGATTCGGGATGAATTATCCTGACGGCGTGGATGATGTGCCGTGCGCGGGTCTGGTTACGGGACTTGGCAAAATCAACGGCAACTGGGTAATGATTTTCGGCAATGACAGCCGCGTCAAAGCCGGAACGTATTTCCCAATCACACTGAAGAAGCATATCCGCGCTCAGGCAATTGCGGAACGCTGCGGCTTGAACTGCGTGTATATTGCGGATTCCGGTGGCGCATTTTTGCCCATGCAGGCGGATGTGTTCCCGGATGACGGGCATTTCGGCTCCATGTTTTACAATATGGCAAGAATGTCCGCTATGGGATTGAAGCAGATCACACTCAGCACCGGTGGCAATACCGCAGGCGGCGCGTATATCGTGTTTATGGCATGTCAGTCCGTGATGATTGACAAAATGTCATATTCATTTTTAGGCGGTCCGCCGTTGGTCAAAATGGCAACCGGAGAGGTGATTTCTGCTGAAAATTTGGGCGGCGCAAGAGTGCATACGCAGGTTTCCGGCGGCGCAGATCATTTCTGCAAAGATCAGGCAGATGCAATTTTAAGAGTTCGTGAAATTTTATCGCTGGATCGTCCGCAAACTCTTCATACGCATATTTATGCTGAATCACCTCCGGCAGTTGCGCCGGAAACGATTTATGATCTCATGCCCGTAGCGGGTCATCAGGGCATTGACGGTCGCAAAATTCTGTCAGCCATTGCAGATGACAGCTATTTTATCGAATACAAAAAGGATTACGCGCCGGGAAGAGGCGATAACATTCTTGCAGGCAAAATTCGCATCAAAGGCATTCCGGTCGGCGTGATTGCATCCAACGGACCCGGCATCATCTTCTTTGAAGCAGCCCGAAAAGCTGCTGAATGGATTGTGCGCTGTTCGCATGAAAAAACGCCGCTGCTGTTTTTGCAGAACGCGCCCGGATACATGGTCGGCTCAGATTCCGAACATCAGGGCATCGGCAAATA
>DYRC01000023.1:6450-11037 GCA_020718925.1 Desulfonema limicola | reverse complement strand
ACGCGCCCGGATACATGGTCGGCTCAGATTCCGAACATCAGGGCATCGGCAAATATGGCTCTGACATGGTGCGTGCTGTCTCTTGCGCTCAGGTTCCGCGTATTCAGATGGTTATCGGACCTGATAACGGTGCGGCAAATTACGGCATGTGCGGCAGGGCATATCGTCCGCATTTTCTCTTTTCAACAATGCGGGCAAGAACCGGCGTTATGAGCGGAAGAAGTGCGGCAGGCGTTTTGCTTTCGATTGAGGAAAAGAACCGTGAAGCAAAAGGCAAGCCCATGAGTGAAGAAGAAAAAGAGGCATTCCGTCAGAAGATGATTGAAAAATATGACGGCGAAGCGCATCCGTTCTATTGCGGCGCACGGATTCTGACTGATGGCGTGATCAAGTTTTCTGAAATCCGCGATTGGTTAGCTATGGCGTTTGAAGTCAGTCTGCTCAAACCTATCGGAGAGCCGTCTTTCGGTAATTTCAGGTTCTGATTGAAAGGAAAAAATCGTGAACAAGAGCTTTATATGGCTGTCATTTGATTTGGGAATACAAGGGGACTATGAAGGGTTGTACAACTGGCTTGATACTCATCATGCCCTTGAATGCGGCGACAGTTTGGCAGGACTGGATTATGAATATGACACCGAACTGATAGAGGAATTGAAAAAGGACATACAGGAATATGTCCGAACCGACAAAAAGACCAGAATATATCTTATTCGTCCTGAGTCCGGTAAAATGAAAGGTCGGTTTATATTCGGAAACAGAAAGAACGCGCCTTGGTCCGGTTACGGTCAGCATATAGCCCAAGAGGAAGATGATGGCATATAGCTTTAGCCACGCAGCAATGATTGATACCGGCTTTCTCTACGCCATGTTTGATCGCAGAGATTCATATCACGGAATTGCAGTGGCAAAGAGTGAGCTGATTCATAATTTGCCGCTGGCAATTCCCTGGCCCTGTCTGTATGAGACAATGAACACCCGTTTTGTAAAAGATAAGCTGAGGATTCGGCAATTCGAGACATGGCTTAAACGACCTCACATCAGATTCATAGATGATGCTGATTATCGTCGTCAGGCTTATGAGATTACGCTGAACAATCAGCGATATATCTCGCTTACAGATATGGTCATGCGGCTTATGCTGAATGATGTCAATCAGAGTGTAAAGTATCTGTTTACGTTTAACACAGCCGATTTTGTTGATATATGCCGGAGACGAGGGATCGAATTGCCATGTGAGGCATTGTAACCGGTAATTTTCTGATTTCATCAGCCATAGGCTTTTATGATATGCTTATGGCTGATGAAAACTTAACATTTGAGGAGAAAATATGTGCGAACAACATGAAAAACGTGTCAAAATAGCAGATAATGGGAATGATTCGCAGAGTTGGTATGATGACCCTGCCGAAAAAGAGGATATGGATGAGGGATATCCGATAGATCAATATGATATAATCGCTGCTCCTAATGATTTCAATATTTTGACAATTTTCAATTTTATAGAGTCGGGTGTAGTGAAAATTCCGGGTTTTCAGAGAAATTTTGTATGGGACATCAAAAGAGCTTCAAGGTTGATCGAATCTCTGATTATAGGAATTCCTGTGCCGCAGATTTTTTTATATGAGGAATCTCCGAATTCTTTTTTGGTTATTGACGGTCAGCAAAGGCTTATGTCCGTATATTATTTTATGAAACAAAGGTTTCCCCGCAAGGAAAAGCGGATACAATTGCGCCATATATTTGACGAAAAGGGCAAAATTCCCAGCGAAATATTTCTTGATGATGACTATTTCTCAAGATTCAAACTTTCGCTGGCGGCAAAACTTCCTAAAGAGCCCAACAAGAACAACAAGAACAAGTTTCAGGGATTGAACTATTCGACATTGGGCGACTATAAAACCGCTTTCGATTTGCGTACAATTCGGAATATTATTGTCAAACAAGGCTCTCCGAAAGATGATGATTCGGCAATGTATGAAATTTTCAACAGGCTGAATACAGGCGGTATAAACCTGAAACAGCAAGAGATAAGAACAAGCATATATCATTCCAAGTTCTATAATATGCTCTATCGTTTGAATCTCAAGGAGGAGTGGAGAGAGTTGTTGGGAATTGAGGAGCCGGATTTGCACATGAAAGATGTTGAAATTTTGCTTCGCGGTTTTGCATTGCTGACTGAGGGAGCTAAATATAATCCTTCAATGTCGAAATTCCTGAACGGATTCTCCAAAAGAGCAAAAAACTTTGATGATAAAAAGCTGGAATACCTTGAATCTCTTTTTGAATCTTTTCTCAGGAGTATTTCGAGCCTTCCCAAGAATATTTTGCATGGTTCAGGCAAGCGATTCAGCATGACACTTTTTGAAGGTGTTTTTATCGCATCCTGCAAACCTGCTTTTGAAAAAAAGACTTTAATCCGGCGTTCGTTAAATGCTGATTCGATTAAGAACTTAAAAACCGATTTGGAGTTTAAGGAATCATCAAAGCAGCAGACAACCAGTAAAAAGAATGTTGAAACAAGACTTGATCGCGCTCAGAATCTTATCAGAGTAAAGTAGGATAGTATGTCAAATATTATAGATCGGCTATATGAAGATCATAAGGCTCTGTCGGCTTTTTTAACAGAGAATAGGCAAATATCTTTACTGTCAAATGCTGCTGATAACTTCAGAAAAACACTGCTATTATCAGCAGCAAGTTATTTTGAATCTATAATCAAAGACAGTATAATAGCAATTGTTGCTGAACATACAGGACCCGAAAATCCGATCCTTGAATTTTTGAAAAATAAAGCCATTGAGCGGCAATATCATACATATTTCCAATGGAGCAGCAATAATGCCAATTCTTTTTTCGGATTATTCGGGAGTGATTTCAAAGACTATATGATGAGCTATGTAAAAAAAGATTCTAAGTTAAAAGAATCTATAATTGCTTTCATAGAATTAGGTGAATTGCGTAATCAATTGGTTCATCAGAATTTTGCTATATTTCCACTTGAAAAAGATGCTGAAGAAATTTATCAATTGTATGTAAAAGCCTCTTTATTTGTAGAAATTTTCCCTGACGAGTTGCGACAATTTATTGAAAGCAATTCTGAAAGAGATAGATGATGAGATTCACTGTAATCATAGACAGAGACGAAGACAGCGTATGGATTGTCGAATGTCCCTCAATTCCGGGATGCGTCAGTCAGGGGGTAACCAAACAGGAAGCCCTTAGAAATATTAAAGATGCGATTTACCAATGTTTGGAGGTAAGGGCTGAACTCAGTTGCCGAATTTTTGAAAGCTTTCAAGCGGAGTTAAATTAATCATCATCAGCCATAGACTTTTGTGATATGCTTATGGCTGATGAAATCGAATTTTTTGCCAAGTAATTAATTTTGAGATAAATTGATAAATCATGCAAATCCATAACCGCATATTCAGCGACAAATATCTGGATGCCAAAGCCGCAGGGCTTGAGATACCGGAAATTGACAAAAAGCTTGCCATCATTGCAGAATGGCAGAAGGGCATTGCTTCGCAACGCATTCTTCATTCCAAAGAAGAACAATTGCAAAGCGATTTTCTGCAACGGTTTTTCGGCGATATTTTGGAATACAACTATTCCAAAGGCTTGCATCAATGGCATTTGAATGAAGAGCAGAAAACCCTGATTGACGCTTCCAAAATGGACGGGGCTTTAGGATTTTTTTCAATAGATGACGCCGGAAATATTATTTCGGATATTCGGGTAGTTATTGAACTCAAAATCGCTCACGCTGATTTGGACAGTCCGCAATATCGTAAAAATGACAGGCGCACCCCGGTTCAGCAGGCATTTGATTATGCCAATGCGGTCGGCGGAATGTGCAGATGGGTGATTGTATCTGATTTTGTTGAAATCCGTCTGTATTTTCAAAATGATCGGAGCAGATATGAATGCTTTGACATCCGAAAATTACATTTTCCGGATCAGTTCAGACGCTTTTGGCTTTTACTCAGTAAGAAACATCTGATTGCCGAAAAAGGCGAGTCTTTCAGCGATAAGCTGTATTATGAGCGTCAGGAAATCGAAGCAACGATTTCAAAGAAATTTTATAATGATTATAAACAAATACGGCTTGATTTATTTCACCATCTGAAGAAAGAAAACCCGGATTTTGATGAACTGATTCTTTTGAGTAAAGCGCAGAAATTGCTGGATCGGGTATTATTTGTCTGCTTTTGCGAAGATGTCGGCATCATGCCGCCGTATGTACTGCGGGATGTGATAAACCTTTCCAAAGGCGACAGGCTCAATCGCTCGGATAGCAAACTTTATCCGAGACTCAGAGCATTATTTGATGCGGTCAATAAAGGCTTTCCTGAAGAAAATATCAACAAATTCAACGGCGGGCTGTTTGCAGATGATGATATTCTGGATAACCTGATCATCAAAGATTCGGTTATTAAACAAATCTCTTCTCTCAAACAATATGACTTTGCTTCTGATCTGAACGTCAATATTCTGGGGCATATTTTTGAGCAATCTGTGTCTGATATTGAGGAATTAAAGGCGGAAATTGCCGGGCATCCCTTTGATAAGAAAAATGGCAAA
>DYRC01000023.1:0-6350 GCA_020718925.1 Desulfonema limicola | reverse complement strand
TGAGGAATTAAAGGCGGAAATTGCCGGGCATCCCTTTGATAAGAAAAATGGCAAACGTAAAAAGGACGGCATATACTACACGCCGGAATACATCACCCGCTATATTGTCGAACAGGCAGTCGGCGGATGGCTTGAAAATCAGAAAGCTGCTCTTGGCTTAAATAGCCTGCCGGAGCTTTCCGAAGAAGATTATCAGAGCATAAAAATTGCCCAAAAACGCTTGAAAACAAATGAAAAAGTTCAGATGCACATTCAGGTTTATGAGTCATATCGGGAAAAGCTTAAAAATATCAAGGTGCTTGATCCTGCCTGCGGCTCCGGCGCATTTTTGAATCAGGCATTTGAGTTTCTTTACAAAGAAGGACAAAAGGTTAATCAGATTTTTGCAAAACTCAAAGCCGGGCAGCATGAAGTATCTGATTTGGATAAGGATATTCTCATCAATAACATTTTCGGCGTTGATCTGAATATCGAATCTGTTGAGATTACCAAACTCAGTCTGTGGCTGAAAACGGCAAATCAGAGTAAAGAGTTGACAACATTGGATAATAATATCAAAAGCGGCAATTCGCTGATTGATGATCCGGCAGTGGCAGGAGAAAAAGCCTTTGATTGGCATAAGGAATTTCCTGAAATCATGGCAAACGGCGGCTTTGATGTGGTGGTGGGGAATCCGCCATACGTTCAATCTCATTCGATTTCAGATACTTATAAGCTATTTTATAATGAAAATTATGAAACATCTGAATATCAGATGAATACTTTCAGCCTTTTTATCGAAAGGTCAATCAGACTTCTTTGTGAAAGGGGAGTTTACAGTCTGATTGTTCCGAATTACTGGTTATCTACCCGATATGATGAAAAATTAAGAAAATTTGTGTTTATCAGAAATCATGTTTTTGAAGTTCTTAATGTTTTCAATGTATTTGAAGAAGCATCGGTAGATACACTGATTATTACAGGCAGAAAAACCGAGATTCTGAAGTTGTCGCATAAAACTTATGTGAGAAGTCTGAATCCCAACATAAAGACTATTTCGGAACGACTATCTTCGCTTCATAAAAAAGAGTGGTTTTTCGAGGAACTAGTATATTTTGATGCCGAAAGCAGCAATACAAAAATCGCTTTTGATATAAAAATCAATCTGATGGGTAAATATTGCTTGGCTGATTTTTTTGAGTTTAAGCAAGGCATGAAGCCCTATGAAGAAGGTAAGGGAGAACCGCCTCAGACAAGAGAAATGATGATAAACCGAATTTATCATGCAACATCAAAAAAGGATGATTCATATTTACCTCTGTTAGGAGCAAAAAATATAAAGAGATATTCAGTTACATGGGAAAATGATTGGATTAAATATGGCGAACATCTTGCAGAATCCAGACCATTTGAGTTGTTTTCTATCAGAAGACTGCTTATTTCCCGCATAATTTCAGGCGAAAAAATTAAAGGCACATTTTTCTCAGAAATATATATCAACAATACGGATATAATCAATATTCTTCCTAAAAATGAGACTGTAAATATAAAAGCGTTTGCAGCAATAATATTATCGAAACTTTGTACGAGTTTTTTGAAAAAACAAAATGTTAATCTTACTCGAAAAACATTTCCGAAAATTAATGTTGAAACGCTGAAATCTTTTCCCATACCGGAATTGAATGATATACAACTTAATGAATTAGCTAAAAAAGCTGACATCATGCTTTCCCAGAACAAGGCATTGCAGGCATTGAAAAGCGATTTTTTAAATTTTGTAAAAAATGAACTTATGCCTCAGAAAATCAGCACAAAATTGGAAAATTGGTATGATCTTGACTGGGACGGCTTTAAAACAGAATTGGTAAAAGGAAAAGTAAAGCTTGATAATCTGAGCCTTAAAGAGCGCAAAGAATGGCAGGATTATTTTCTTGAGCAGCAGACAAAAGCCCTTGACATCAAAGCGATAATTGACAAGACTGACTCAGAAATTGACCGGATGGTGTACGCGCTTTACGGATTGACGGAAGAAGAAATCAGGATTGTAGAAGGAGGAAAAACACCATGATTTTACAAGAAATTATTGATGATATCCATGTTCTTACGGATGATGTAAGAGTTTATGAGCGGAAATACGGGATTCTTTCCGAAACATTTTATGAAATTTATTCAAGCGGCACAGAGCCTGAAAATGATGATTGGGTGCTTGATTGGTCTGACTGGGCTGGCGCATATAAAATATTGCTTCGTCGTCAGATTTTGCTGCAAAATCTCCCCGAAATGCAAAAGAAATATTGCAGTAGACCGGTTTTATCGGATGCGGAGAAGCATCTTCTGATTTTTCAGAACAATACAAAACGGAGTTATTCAAAAAATATGATAATTGCTGATACGGATTTTTAGCTTGCTTTAGCTAATAAAATCAGAATTGTGGAGGGATAAAATCGTGAGAGTTGAAGCTATCAAAATAGAAAACGGATTTTTTATTCCGATGATTGATGAATTGAGAAATATCCATCAGGATAAAATTGTATTAGAAGTTGTTGAACCGATTGATATTGAATACCATGATATGGATCATTTTTTCGGAAGCTGGAGCGAGGATGAATTTCAAGCGATTCAGGGAAAAATAAATGATGATGATTACTCTCCTTTGGATAGGCTTATCGGTATGTGTGAAACGAATATAAACGACGCCTCAATAAAACATGATGAAATCATCTATTGTGAAAGAGGTAAAGTCAGAATTGTAGCGGGAGGAAAATGAAATACAGACTTTGACACAAAATGAATTGAGAGATAATATTTTTAAAATTCTCGAAATGGTTGAGGACGGTGAAGAGATTCTTATCAGAAATGAGAAAAGCAGGAAAAGTATAGCTGTTCTGATTCCTTATCCTCAATATAAGCATAAAAAAACAAGGCGGCTGGGGATTTTAAAAGGAAAAGCGAGTTACAAAATCAGGGATGATTTTAAAATTACTGATGAGGAATTATCAGAATAACTTAATACATGATTTTCTGAAAAAAATCAAAATTTATCGAAAATAACTCTGAAGAATGAAAGGAGAATATTGTTTCAATGACTGAGTATGATTACTGGAAGATTTTTCCCCGAATGCCGAAAAAGGTAAAGATCGGCGACATCACCGTGCGCGATGGCTTTCAGCACGAAGAGAAATTTGTTTCTACTGAAGCAAAGAAATATTATCTGGAAGAACTGATCATGGCAGGATGCCGCGACATTGAAGTTACCAATCTCGGCAACCCGTATCTCATGCCGCAGTTCAGAGATGCGGAAGAACTGCTGACGCATGTCAGAAGCGACCGTTTCAAGAAACGCTGCGCCCAGAAAGGCATCAATTACGAGGACATCTGCTTTACCTGCATTACCATCCGCGAATCTGCGGTGGATCGGGCAATTGAGTTGAAAAAGAAGGGCATCGGACCGGATCGCGTCCTGATGATGGTCTCCACAGACGAAGAACATCATTTTGCCAATTCAGGAACAAGCTTGCCGGATTATTGGAAAGAAGCAGAACGCTGCATTAAAAAGTGTTCGGATTTCGGGATTAAGATGTGCGGCACAGTCAGCACGATATGGGGCAGCCCGATCAGCGGCGCAACGGAATTGAAAGAAGCGGTGGAGTTCACCAAACGTTTTCTGGAAATCGGCGCACATGACATTGAACATGCAGACCATGACGGCAGCGCATCTGCGGCTCAGGTATATCGCTATTTTTCCATGATTTTGGATGAAATGCCTAATCCTGATCTGCATCTTGCCCATTTTCATGAAACCAAGCGCGTGGCATCGGCTTCTGTCCTTGCCGCATTGCAGGCGGGAATTACGCAATTTGAAGCCACTCTGGGCGGTTTGGGCGGACAGCCTGCGAATTTTTTGGATGATTGCCCGACCAAAGGAACCGGCGATTATTATTATGATGATCCGCGGTATGTGGGATTGATCTGCATTGAAGATTTGCTGGTACAGATTGACGAAATGGGCATTGAGCATGGCTATAATGTGGATCGCATGTTAAAGTTGGGCAAATTGATGGAAAAAACAATGGGACGCAGACTGCGCTCTGAAGCGGTTATCAATGGCAGAACTTTGAAAGAAGGTCATCCCAAATATGCACGTCCCGGTTTGAAGAAAGTCAAGGAAAAATTCAAGGAAGACGCAGGGCAGAAATTCCCCAAAGATTGGGCGCCGCAGGCAGTGCTGCCTGAACAATACAGAGCAAAATAAGGAGATGATAATGGAAAAGGATAAAACTCCGCATATCAATGTGGATTATTTCTCAGAACTGACCGGCGAAATTTCAAAATCCAAACAGGATGGCGGTGAAAATATCGGACAGCGCATTAAAAAGCTCAGAGAAGAAAAGGGAATTTCCTTAGATGAACTGTCTAAGCTGACCGGTTTTGAGGTGGACGTATTGTCTCAGATTGAGAAGCAGGAAATTCAGCCTCAACTCGGAACCGTGATGAAGCTCTCCAAAGCGTTGGAAAGCGCGTTCGGACGGCTGGTTTCCGGCGTGGGCGACAAGCTGTATTCGATTACCCGAAAGGCGGATCGCAAGATTGTTTCCCGCTCCACATCCAAAAAAGGCAAGCAGCAACTTTATACTTACATGAGCTTGGCACCTGAAGTCAAAGGTCGGCACATGGAAGCTTTGGTCGTGCAACTGGAGGAAAATCCTGAAGAAGAATCCTCAGTGCATGGCGGCGAAGAGTTTGTTTTTGTATTGGACGGCGTGGTGAAGCTGAAAATCGGTGATGAGCGATTTGAGCTTGAGCCGGGAGACAGCGCGTATTATCTGTCAACAACCTCTCACGTCATTGCGGCAAAACAAGGTAAAGCAACGATTATCGCTGTGCTTTATCAGGGATAAGAATATTGCGGCTCGATAAACGTTTTGAAAATAAGCGTTTGTCGAGCTTTTTTCTGAATGAAATGAGTATGTATCCGGCATAAATTTCCAAGGCAATCGTGTTTTATGAAAATTCTGATTACTGATGATGAAGATATGCAAAGAGACCTGTTGTCCGGGTTTTTGAAAAAAAAAGGATATGAGGTTTTCACCGCAGCCAACGGTGCCGAAGCTCTTGAACTTTTTGCAAAAATCCCGTTTCAACTCGTGCTTCTTGATCACAACATGCCCGGCATGACCGGTGATAAACTGCTGGCTGAAATGAAAAAAAACAATCCGCTGATTCATGCGATGATGATTACCGCTTACGGAACCGTGAATACCGCCGTATCGGTGATGAAACTCGGGGCGGATGATTTTTTGGAAAAGCCGATAGACTTGAAGAGCCTGCTTGAAAAAATCCGGTGGATTGAGCAGCGAATCACGGTAACCGAAGAAGCCGAACAGGTGGCTGAAACACTTTCCCAAAAAGAGCTTCCGGTCAGGATTATCGGAGACGGTCCCGCAATGAAGGATGTTCTGTCTTTGGTGAGCAGAGTTTCGCTGACGCCTTGGGCAATCCTGATCAGAGGAGAAACCGGCACCGGGAAGGAACTGATTGCCCGTCTGATTCATCTGCTCAGTCCGGTAAGCGACGGACCTTTTGTGGAAGTCAACTGCGGCGCTATTCCTGAAAATCTCTTTGAATCCGAATTGTTCGGGCATGAAAAAGGCGCGTTTACCGGCGCGGTATCAGCCCGGCGCGGACGCTTTGAGCTTGCCAAAAAAGGAACGATTTTCTTGGATGAAATCGGAGAGCTTCCTTTGAATCTTCAGCCCAAATTGCTTCGTGCGCTTCAGGAAAACCGGATATACCGGGTCGGCGGCGAAAAAGAGATAACGGTGGATGCCCGCGTCATCACCGCCACAAATCGGAATCTGAAAACAATGGTGGAACAGGGGGTGTTTCGGGAAGACCTGTATTATCGCCTGAATGTGTTTGACATCGAACTTCCGCCGTTACGGAACCGGAAAGACGATATTCCCGATTTGGTAAAATTTTTTCTGGAGCGATACGGGTGTCAGGAAAAGATTTTCGATTCCGAAGCTACGACAACGCTGATGAAATACGCTTTTCCGGGCAATATCCGGGAATTAGAGCATATTATTCAGCGCACGGTAACGCTGGCTCGCGGCAAAATCATCAATGTTACAGATTTGCCTCCGGAAGTCAGATATTCTCAAGCTGTTGAAAGCGGAAATCTTGCCGAGCGTCTTGATTCCCTTGAGAAAGAAATGATTCTTGCAGCGCTTGAAAAAAACGAATGGGTTCAGACCAAAGCTGCCTTATCACTGGGAATCAGCGAGCGGGTTCTGAGATACAAAATGGGGAAATACATGATAAAGGCATAATAATGGCTGGCTCTGTACACAGACTATAGACCTTCTCAAATG